>JBAZCO010000099.1:0-6072 GCA_041654915.1 Clostridia bacterium
CCTATTGGATTGCCCAATGCGTCTTGATAACTTACCGTATAGCCAGAAGTTGCTAACTCCTCGGTATCTCCAAAAAATTGAGGGGAATATGTTAGCCTGTTGTATACGGGGGCGGAGTGGAGTAGCGAAAGCGTGCGTGCCGCACGAACAACTGTTAGCGTGCCGCTTTCAAACACAATAGTATAGTTAGGGTTACCAATACCGCCCGAACGGGCAATCATATACCCTCCTACGGGGTCGCCCTGTTGGTAGCTGCAACTCAATATGATATCGACAAAATCTTGTTCGTCGTCCGCTCGTTCTACAACGGGAACGCTTGCAGTATAAATAGGCGGTGCAGATTTATATGCGACCTCTATATTATTGGCAGTCACCGTGATAGGCTTGGGGGTTATGGTAATGCTTGCCGACTTTTGCACACTAATATAATTATCCGCATTATCTTTATAGCTAATATTTATTGTAACAATTTGATTCTCATTCGCATCTATATATCTTTCGCCTTGAATATAAGACATTTGCATATGTTCTTTTAGGTTGGTAGCCGCAATTGTATGATACTCGCCACTGTATGTTACAGTTTTGCCTTCAAACCCAACTTCGTCAATATTGGGTATTGCAGCCTTTACAACCTTGAAGTTCGCCCTGCCGTTATTGCCGCTTAAATCAAGCACATAGTTTATTAAAGGTCTGTTTTCTACCTTTATGTAATAACCCTGACCCACTCCCGACACGCCTTGTGTGTAGTTTGTAGCAAAAGAATAGTTTGCAATATTGATAAGTTCATCGCTAGTAACATCACGGTCAACCAAACCTTGAATGTCAAGATTAACATTTTGCAGTATGTAATTTTGTAAATTTGTATTGTAGGGGATTTCCGCATCAATATCGGGGTTGGCTGTCATTATTGGGTTAACAGTCAGTGTGAGGGGGCTAATTTTAAACCTAAAATCCCAATCTAAATTAAATAAAAATTCATAGTTGGGGTGCGTAGCAGTCATTACAATAGTGTATGTTCCCGCATTGCCATTTTCAAAATAGCCTTTCCTTTCCAAATCATTTAGGGGCAATTCGCCGCCCGAATAAGCAGAATGCGGTGAATAATTTGTAAACTGATAATCGTAAATAGTGCCTTGGATACCATTCTTAGGCACAATTAACTGGTCTATGATAATATTATTTCCTGCGTAAGGTACACCTTCGCCCGCATCGTCTAAAAGAATACCTATAATATGCTCAAAGTCGCTCTCGCTATATTCTTTTATAGCTTTTTCTATGGTGAAGTATGCATACCCTGCATAGCCTGCTTTGCTTTCGGTGGAGCTTACCTCATAATACACCCTAAATGCTCCCGCATTGAGTGCAAAGGGGGTGTCATTGCCCTCCACATTTTTAATTACTATATCTGGCTCACCCAGCTCACCAATGGGTACATACTCGCTCGTTTCTGGGTTTTCTTTTTCCCAATGCCAGAGTCCGTAATCGCCTGTCCCGCCCGTAGGAAGTCCATTATAATCATAATAATATCCCTCTACTATACGCAAGTTATATCCCGACTCCCGATAACTGCGTAGCACTTCACTAGCGGGTAGCGTCAATTCCTTGTAGGCGATATTATCGGTTGCAAACTTTAGCACGGGGATATCGGCTAATATTCCCTTTTGAAATCCCCAGTTCTCGCCGCTTGTCCGTATAAATGAATAAATATCTGCGGGACTATCTGTGCGGGCAATATATTCGCTCCCGTATTTAAGCACAGAATAATAGGGTATCCACTCCGCATCTGTAACGCTCCAAACGGGGTGAGCATTATAAACATTTCTAACAATGTTACTGCTGTTATAAAATAAAAATGGCAACTCAGAAAAGTTTCTTGTCCTTGATATCTCACCCGTATTTGAAACCGTCACCCCAACAGCATAGTCGGCTGTACCGTGAGTATTTATTGTTACACCCGATATCCTGCCCGTGTTGGTATGGGCAACGGCAGCAGCATAGTTGCTTTCCTCCGTAATTGAAAACTCGGCAAACACTTCAACATTGCTAATTAAACCGCCAATCAATTCACCGTTGGTATCCTGCAAGCCTTGATTTTCACCTACAAGCAAAGCGCTGCCAGAATAAGCATATCCTCTTACAAACAGGTTCTTTATTTCACCTGTATTTACACCAAACAATTCGCCGCCCAAAATACCGCTTATCGCCCTGCCCGCTCCGTCAAATACGCCGGCAAAGTTTGCTATATGAACATTATAATAAACCTCACTGCCGTGGTCATAAAGGGATATACTGTTGGCAAGATAAAAATGTATGCCTTCGCTATTCTCCATTTCTGCAATATATGCAAGGTGAGAAGGCTGGGATATAATATATGGATTTTGTTCCGTGCCGCTGCCCTCGAGCGTTTCGGCAGCCAATGGCGCTGGCTCAGCATTCTCCGCATAAGGAGTGACTGCTTGGTAATCACTTTTGTTGTTATAAAAAACTTTGCCGTTTAGTTGGTATATTGAAAGTTGCACCGCCTCCGCAATCTCAAGTCCTGCAATGTTATAAAGATTGATATCTTGCCTTTGGGTAACCGTGGGCGGTGTTTCAAGCGCCTTAAAGTACCAAATGTCAAATAAGTCATCAATATAACCATCTGCAATAAGGCTATCCAAAGGCTCGTTATATTCGCCAGGATATAAACCCTCGTTATCATCTCCCACGGGGGAAAGCAGTTTATCGCCATATAGGTAACAATCAAAATAAGACTCCCTAATTATCCCGTTTTTATCAATAATAATTTCCCCGTCCTCTTGGTGAGCTTTAACATTAATATTGGTAAATGCCCCTGCCTTTTCTGACTCAAATACAACCTTTACGAAACTGTTTTCAATTATTCCGTAATTATAGCCCGTTAGCCCTCCAACATTATTACCAACAACTCTGCCAGACACCTTTACATTGTCAATCAATCCGTTGTTGAATGCTGTAATAAACCCTGTATTGTTTGCTGTTAGTTGGGAATTAATGATATTAACATTCTTTACCACCCCTGTTTCCGTAATTGTGGAAAACAACGATGCCGTGGTTTTTGCGCTTATTAATGAGTGCCCTCGCCCGTCAAATGTACCTGCAAAAGGAATAGTGGAATTAAATCCCCTGTCGGAAAAATATATATCGTTTTTTAACACATAGGTCTTGCCCGCAGTAATGCCGCTAATTTTAGTAGAGAAGTCGTTGGCGGTGCTAATGTATATAACTTCTTCCCCGCCTGCGGCAAAAGCCGCAGTGGGCAGCACGGCAAAGACAGTAATCACCGCCAAAAAGAGCGTGAACATCAATATTGATATGTATCTTTTTTTTGTGTTCATTGTCTTTCTCCTTTCTCTTGTTGTCTTTTTCCGTTTTGCAAAAGATTTTTTGTTTATCCGCTATACCTAATAATTAAAGCACCACACAAGCTTTATAGCGGCTTGCTTTCTTTGGTTGCGGATTGCACGGGGGAATTGATTGTCTTTTTAAACCGCCACGCAATATCTTTTTTTACAAGAGTGATTTTTGTTTTGCCTTTTATCCAATCCCATAGGTGGAACATAAGCCCCATAATTATTGGGAGGTAGAATACCATAAACCGCCAAAAGAGTACCGCCCAAAAGAGGTAGCCCTCGGGTACTGCCGCACCAAATACGGAATAGAATGCGCCTTCCGCCGCACCTGAGCCGCCCGGAGTGGGCGCAACAGCCGAGGAGAGAGTTGCATAAAATGTTCGTGAAAGAGCGCTAAACAGCTCCACACCTTCGCCGCCAAAGCTTTTAATGATAAAGTACGGCAAAGCGCCCACGGCAATACAGTCAATAATAGAGAGTATGCCTATGCTAAATATCAAGCTCTTGTGCTTACCCAGATACTTGAATGCGGCAAGAAAACTATCCATAAGGTCTTGCGCTTTGCCAATTTGCTTATCGTAATTTTTAACGATTTTTAGCTTATATAATATACCTACAATCCACTTTGCCGCCTTTAGCATAAAGGGAACATTCCTAGAAAATATAATGAGGAGCAAGGGTATAACCATTGTATTGAACAACCCTATGTATGCCGCAACACGAATTAAAGTTGTAACTTCTACCCTCACAAATATAAAAATCATAACGGTAAATATATTTATAGAAAATATCCGTATTGCATACTTTACTACGGGTAAGCTAAATGCTGTGGGAGCATCTATTGCCGCCCCCGACATATATGCCATTTGGAAGGGTTGCCCGCCCGAGTTCCAAGGTGTGATGCTGTCGTAATACTTGCCAAAGACTGCTAGCTTTAGCGACAATGCAAAGCGATTGCCATACCCGCACTTGCGAATGAGTATAAAAAATGCAAGGGCATTGGTGATAACATGAGCGACATACATAACAAAAACGGCAACTATGAATATCCAATATGTTCCCATAGTAGAAAACAGCGCAGATACTCTTACAAATGAGCCGTGGTCGCCGTTGATTTCTGAATAAAGCACAGCGCCTATTGCAACAGCGTTTAGCATAATGAATGCAAAAACAACCAACACCCGCACCATCTTTTGTTTGGGTGTCTTTTGGGGTTTTGGTGAGAGTGCCGCACCTTTGCCCGCTACTGCGCCGCCCTCGCTTGAGGGGTTGCTGTCCTCTAGCGTGCCGCCCTCGCTTGAGGGGTTGCTGTCCTCTAGCGTGCCGCCCTCGCTTGCAGGGTTGCTGTCCTCTAGCGTGCCGCCCTCGCTTGAGGGGTTGCTGTCCTCTAGCGTGCCGCTTGGGGCTGCTGCTATATCGCTTGCCAAATCTTTGCCCTCTGCAATGGCTGCGTCCGATTCAAAAGAAGTTTCCTTAGCGTCTATATCTTCGTTATGAGATGTGCCATTGGCTGGGACAGATGTGATATCGATTATATTTTCTTGCGTTGATTTTTTGTTCATACACAAATAATTCCACTAGTTTTAGATAAAAAAATTATACCATATATATATATGTAAAGCAATATTCTTTTAAAAGGAAACAATTAGCAAATGCCGCTTTGGGGGTATTTATCACATTACATTCTAAAAACATTTAGATAATATTCACTTGCGGTATTTTAAAGGTCATCTCCAGTAAAACAATTTGCAAGCTAGGGATAAGCTAATCGTGTTTTTCTTTTTTGCGAACGGGCAAGTGCGCAAACACAATTATTCCGTCAATGATGCCTGCGGCAACAAAAAACAACCAAACAAGCTTAAACTCCGATAAAAATCTACTAAAAATAAGATAAAATAATGTGGCAAATAATGGCGCTAGCACAAGCGAGGCGACAAGCGAAGACTTGTTCAAAAATACTTTTATTAGTGTTTGGTACACCAATGCAACTACGATTAATGAGCCTATCAAAATTAAGATAAAGTTTTTAAAAGCTAGCCCTCTGTATAAAAAGAACAGCATTGTGAGTATTATGCACAAGAACAGTCCCGTAAAAAGCAAGGGAGATTGGCTGTGTCTTTTTTTATTAAAGTTCCAATTAAGTCTTTTAATTGCAAACCAATAATACAACACAAAAAGCGGTAAAAACGCAAGGGGCGCAAGGCTAAGCCAAGTATTCTTTATCCCTGCAATAATAAGATAAAGTATTAGCGATAAACCCACCAAAACAAACATAATTTTTTTTGCAATAGCCGCATATTCTTCTTTACTAATGGGCACTTTTGGCGCAACCTTAATTATTTGTTTTTGTGAACTTGTTTCTATTGGTATATCGTACGGCAGGCGAGAAACCGCTGTTTCAAACAGAACCTCCAGCGATATGTTTTCCGCTTTGCACTCCTCTATTTTCTCTATCAATACACTTTTTAAGCTCTGCCTTTTTGCAATAAGCGCAGCGCTTATCTTTTCTCCCGCAAAAGTTTTGTTGAGGAAGTCTTTTATTTTTTTATCAATTATTTCGTCTAATAGCTCCTCGCTCTGCTCCTCTGCCGCTGTGGGTTGCTCCTCTGCCGCTGTGGGTTGCTCCTCTGCCGCTGTGGGTTGCTTCTCTGCCGCTGTGGGTTGCTCCTCTGCCGCTGTGGTCTGCTCCTCTTTAATGATC
>JBAZCO010000100.1:0-6032 GCA_041654915.1 Clostridia bacterium
ATTGTATCGCACATCTAGATAGCGAACACGGGTGGTTTTTCTAACACCTGCCGAATCTAGCGCACGGGACTCCAAATAGAAAGCATATTTTACTGTTCCGTTCTCTATACTTTCCATCTCGGAAATTGGAATAACAAAAGTATTTTGGTCGGTGATGTGGATATAGCCGTTAATATCTGGGGCGGCGGCGGTATACCTTTGGTAATAGTATGTAAAATGCCCCCCGTGGTTGGTAATAAAGTGTACGGTTACATCGCCAGACACGATATCACGCACGGTGTAATAGTCGCCGCTTTGGTCTAGGATAAGGTTTTTATCGGTTATCTGCTCGCCGCTTTGCCCAAAGACCACCTCTTTTACCGTTGCCTCTATGCCACTAAAGACAATGTCCGAAGCGTCAATATTGACGGTAACAGAAAACTCTTTTGTTCTATCTGCGCCAGAAACAAGTACAAAGTTATACACGCCCTTTAGGCTAACGGGAAATGTGAAGACACCGCCGGAGGCAATAATTTCTTTGCCACGCTGTCCGCTAATTAAAGGATAACATCTAATACCCGATATATTGGTAACAGAGGGTGTGATTTTTATATCTACCCTGCCGCTAGCCCAATCGGTTTCGTTTAGGATGTATTGACTGTTATAAATTTGCCTTACCACCTCTGCATCTGGTGTGGTAAGGTCTAGCTTTATTGGCTCTGGTGTAACAAGAATGGGAGAGCGGTTCTCGGCTTTGTTGAAAGCAAAAAACTGCATTGTTTGATTGTTTAGGGAGCGGTCTATATAAATCTTATATACTCCGTACAGTTTGCCGTCCTCTCCCGTTTCGGTAAGCACACGGAACACATCCATCTTTTTGGGAGAGGTGCTGCCTGTTATTTGCGTCCAAAATACATATTCGTCCTCGGTGTCTAACACGACAGGCAGCCTAAAATAGGCGGGTATCTCATTTTTTGCCCAACCTGCGGCATTGGTGATAACATCAAGCTCCTCCTCCCACTCAAAGGTGAAGTTGCTCTTTAGTACGGATACGGTAAACTCTATTGTATGGGTAAGCCCCGCTCTTGAGCGAGCCCGAATTTTAAATTTTCTATTTACAAACGGGTCGTTAAATATTGCCTCGCCTGCAACAAACTGTGTATAGTTTTCTGATGCGCCGCCCTCGTCTATCATATATTCAAAAAACACATTATCGGCATGGTTTGCCGCACTATTAGATACAGTAAACTTGATTGAGTCGCTGGCATAGCCCACTTTGTAGCCCACGCCGGGCAATGTTCCCATAGAGCGGATTGTTGTGCCGCCGCCGTCGGTTGCGGTAAGGTTGAGAACGGGGGTGATTTTATCTATATAAGTTGCATAGTTAAGTTCGGGGACACCAGCAAAGCTGCTGTCTTTGCCGGCATTGCTTACTGCTTTAAATCTTAGGGTGGGGGTGGTTTCGGTAATAGTTAACATATATACATTGTTAACCTGTGACATAAGATTCCATTCCCTCTCGCCGTTGGGCAGGAAAGTGCCGTTGTGGTAATAATAAAGAGCGCCAGAGCCTTGGCGAGATTCATCCAGATTGGGGTCACGCTCCTCGGGTTTAATTGTGTATATGACATTTACGCTAGACCACATACTGCTGCTATACCGCCTCTCCACTTCACTTGCGCCGGGCAAGTCCTTCTCGGGAGTGATTGTAAAGGCAGGAACTTCGGTATCTAGCCATATTACACGGCGGCCGCCGTACTCTGGACCTTGATAAGGTTCAACGGATGAACTTCTATTTGTGGAATTAAAAAGTACTTCACCCTTAAAAGTTTCATCTATGGTGGCGGCGGCATAATAAGTGCCGTTGGGGTTTTGCATAATGGTAGCGGGCAACCACTCGGGATTGCCATCACTTTTTTTGTTTACTGAGTACCAAAAGTTAGTGTTGTCGGTATTTTCACTTCTGCCCGTGATTTTAAAGGTGACCGAGGTGGATACCCACGAGGGGTTGTTGGTGTCGTATATGACATCTATGCCGGAAGCATTTTTGTATGTAGCGGTGATATCTCTTATTTCGTAACTGTTTTGATTGATTGTGCGGTCTACTACTAAGTCTACAAAGTTGGGGTTAACATATTCGAACCTTGTGAATCCGCCAGTGGTATCAACTTTTTCAATTACTGTTTTGAAGTAAATATATTTACTATAATATTCGTCCATCTGCACGATTTCGTCCGCACGGAGAATAGCGATAAAGTCAAGGTTGTTTATATCGGGGACGGAACTCCATACAGCGTCCTCGCCGGGAATGCCTATGGTATCTTTTTCGTAGTACCAAAAAGAGGTCTGCCCGGGGTTTTTGTTTTCGCCTATAAGTTCCAGGGTGATTTCGGGAAGGTTTCCGCCCGTAGCGGCAATACCGTTAACATATTCCCCCGTATCGATAGTGAACTCAAGTTCGTTGGGATTACCGGGCGGGTAGGATGCCGCCTCGGCGCTGATATCGCCTAAACTAAAGGAAATGAGCGCCATAGCCGCCGCAACTATAATAAAGGTGCTAACCCATATTTTTTTGGCAAACTTAACTTTTTTCATCGTTAACCTCACTGATGTCCAAACAATAGGCTATTTTGGATATACGCCTACAAGTACTACCATAATAACATAATATATATATATATAACAAGGGATTTATTTATATTTTACTTTTTATTTATATTAAGCTTGCCAATATTTACTAGTTTTCCGCCCGCATCAACAAAAAGAGGGAACATCAAGGAAAGTTTTACTTAAAAAAACGGCTTGCAAAAAATGTATTTGCACGCCGTTAATTTATTTATTTGCCGTTTTCATACACCCAACAAGGTTCATATTGCTTGTTTAGTCATCAATGTTCTCGTCATCAAAATCATCGTCTAGGTCATCGTCTAGCTCGTCCTCGTCAAAGTCAAGCGCCTCGAAGTCGTCGTCCTCAAAAGAGTCGGGTTCGCTTTCGTCCTCATTTTCGTCCTCGTCCGCCCAACTCTCCTCCTCGGCAAGCTCTTCTAAAGAAATATCATCGTCGCTAAGCAGGTCGTCATCATCAACATCCTCGCTCTCATCTTCCTCTTCCCAAATATCCTTGTCGGACTTCTCCTTGCGTTTTTCCGCATCGGCGGTACAGCTTTCGCAATATTTTTCTCCCTCGCCAAGATAGTTGATGCGACACTTAGGGCAAAGCAACCCCTCGTCCTCATCATCCGCTTCCTCAAATACCACCATCCCATTAAGTTCGGCAAGGCAGATATCGCAGTAGTCTTTATCTTCGGTGATATAATTTACATCACATCTTTCACATTTTTTGTATTTAGGCACATTTGCTCCCCCGAACAGCGTTAAAGCTTACAATCCCGCCGTCCGTTTGTTATAATATCGGCTATATTATATTGACTAATGATAAAAATGTAAACTGTTTTTATAGATATTTATTAAAAATTTTTTCCATACACACAAAAACCGCCATATGACGGGATTGTGCGATGAAATATTTAAGCAGATTTTGTCGTCATTTCCCCTTGAATTTACCGATTCGACAATTATGTACAAAATATTTTATATTTTTGTACAAAATGTATTGCGCTTTTCAGCTCTCTTTGTTATAATGTGAAAGGCTTTGTCGGAATGCTTTTTTATATCAACAAATATTGCTATAATCTTGCTATTCTGACAAAAATTGTTAAAAGGAGAATGATTTATGAGCAATTACCAAGTTTTGGTTCTAAGCACTTCGGAAGAGCAGTACGAAACCTTTTCCGAGATTCGCAGTTGTGACGGATTGGAGGTAATAGGCATTGCCGAAAATGTCCGTGATGCGGATTTGTTTCTTGAAAAGTTTAATGCGGACGCAATAGTTGTAGAGCTTGCCTCGCCTACTATGGAAACTTATGAGTTTATCGACCGCTTGAGCTTTCTGCCCAAAAGACCTCTCGTTGCCGTAATAAGCTGTTTGCGGGAGGACAGTTATTACATAAGAGCAAAGCGTATGGGTGCAAAACTCATATACCGCTCACCCTACAATCTAGCCACGGTGGCGGAGGAGCTTTACTCCGCCTTGAAAAACGAAAGGCGGGACACAACGGTAAGCGTAAGGGTTGCATCGGACAAGTCTTTGGACGAAAGGCTTGCCAATATTTTTATTTCCTCGGGCATACCTCCGCACATTAAAGGCTACCAATTCTTGCGGGAGGCAGTTAAACAATCGGTAAAAATTCCTGCAATGATAAATAATATTACAAAACAACTCTATCCCGCCGTGGCAGAAAAGTTTGACACTAGCCCAAGCAAGGTGGAGCGGGCCATCCGCCACGCAATAGAAGTCGCTTGGTCACGAGGGAAAATAGAAAATATAAATTCCATATATGGTATTAAAGTATTTGCAAAGGGCGACAAGCCCACCAATGGAGAGCTAATTGCTTTGGTTAGTGACAAAATTATCATAGAATGCAGTTAGCGCACATAAGCTAATAATAATAACATAGTATAATGAGGGGAGAAAAAAATGGTGTCCGCAAAAGACACCATTTTTTTGTGTTTTATTTAATTGTTTTTTAAATTAGTTAGACGGTATCACCAACTCCAACTCATCCTCGGCAGTAAACAGCCCAAGCAATATCGGCTTTTTGCTGTCGCCGTCCCTATCTTTTACGGTATCACGGTTGATATAATATACATTATCTTTCATTTTAGAATTAAAGAAATATATCATATTACCTACCTTATCCAATGACAGCCAATCCGCTTTATAGGTATTGCCCATAACTTCGGAGGCACTCTTTAGGCTAATTTCAAAATCTTCGCCCTTTAGCACATCCATTCTATAAAGAATAGAGGATGAAATAAAGTAAACTGTAACTTTCTCCTGGGAAATCACCACATCAAATATGGTGGGCGCAGCCGACTGCTCAATTAGATTTTTTTCTAACCATCTGCCGTCCTCTTGAACAGTAAGAAGTACCACATTGTTCCCCGAAAGGGCAATGACTTTTTCTTGATTTAGGAAAGTAAGGCTAGAAAATGTTTTCGCCCAGCCATAACGCACTTCTTGGGTGCGGTCAAAGCCCAAGCTGCTAGTAAAATCATAAGAATATGTGCCTTGCGACATTTGTGAGCCGCCGTCCGTCTTATCGTATACCAACCTTAGCCCGTCACCCATATATTGGGATGCGACTAATGTTAGCGTATATCCGCCTGCATGCTCCAATGAGTCGCCATAGGAGTTTTTGTTACCCTCTATTACCTTTTTTGCCTCGCCGCCTGCACGGTAAGCCCATATCACATTATTGGTTTTGGACTTATCCTCGTCTGCTTTGGTATAAAATACCGCATCAACAAAACTGTTTGAGTTGTTCTTATACTCTGTCATATGATGAGCGGCAACCTCGTCGGTAACAAGTTTATCGTCAAACTTCTTGCTGTTTAAATCAATTTCGTGCAGCTCACTTTCAGAATTAACATAGAGCAAATACCCGTCCACCACTTTGTATATTGGAGTATAATCTTTAAACTTTGCAACAGTTTGGGTATCCGTACCGTCCAACTTGGTACGCATAATGTGCATTTCGTTGATTTTGGGTTCACCCCTCGAGTTTTTCTCGATTGACGGTGTGCTGTAATAAATATAATCTTTTACAACATACAACCCCGATGTGCTAACGGTATTATACACATTTTTAGCTACGACAATCATATTGGTTGAGTCTTGAGGGATACCATCTGCATCAAGTTCCACCCGTGCAATTGCGCCCTTGTAAACTTCGCCAAAAACATTATTTACTTCGTTGCCGGCATAGCCATTAATATAATATAGATATTTTCCCACTCTTACCGCAAGCCCGCCGTTGGAAGTAACGGTTAAATCGGAAAAGTCTGTGGGTATAGGTTGGGTTTTGTAGGACTCGGTACAACCGGCAAGCACTGCCATTGCAAGGAGAGCCGCAACTATTATTATGAAAACTTTTTTATTCATATTCGCTCCAAAATGTATTACTTATCATTATAAAGATAAATATTATTAT
>JBAZCO010000101.1:0-5980 GCA_041654915.1 Clostridia bacterium
TCGCTCTCGTCTTTAAGCTCGCCGTTGTATGTGACGGTGTCTTTTTTATGCAGTCTTACAAAAATATTAAAGTACTCTGTTTCGTTAAGAATATTATGTTCTATAAGGCTGCTGATTGGTGCGCCCTCTTCGTCGCCGGGGTCGCCGGGGTCACCGGGGTCGTCGCCTTCCTCGTCATCATCTTCTTCTACTTCGGGCATCAGATACTCATCGCCAATATAACGATTTATCGAAAAGCTGCGGCTGTACTTAACATATACAACACCATTCTCATCCGCACTCATTGGATAGGATGAACCGCTCTCATCATAGACTAAATACTCATTATCTAGGGTAAGTATATTTATTTGCCCATTTTCCATAATCGTCTTTACCGTCAATGTTTCGGGCGCATCTCCCTCTAGAAGTATGAGGTCGCCGTTGGGAAGTAGTGCGCTAGCTTTTAGGTAGATATTCAAGTCCATCTCTTGGTAGATTAAATTATAGTTTGCAGGGTCATTGCCGCTTTGCCCGGGGTTGTCATAGTACATAAAGTTAAGCCCGCTAACCGAGTATTTAAGCCCCTCGCCTATATTGCCAGTAGTAGTAATATTATGTTCGTACAATGCGGTATATTCAAAGTAGTTGTCGTCATTGTAGCTATATTTAGAGAACAAGTTATCCGCTGTATCTTCGTAAGCAAACCCTACAAAGTGGAAGTTGTTCTTCCAATATTGCCCTCTTAATATTTCTATGAGGGAAATATATTCTTCCTCGTATGTCTGCCCTGTTTCGGGGTCCTCAATCGTAGCTATATCATAGTGATACTGTGTGCGATATGGACCTACATAAGCATTGCCAAGTAGCGGGTCATATACGGTGTTAATTGTAAGAGGTGTGCCTATTGGCAAGTCCTCGTCAATATCTATTAGGGATACATAGAGGTTTTTAGGCGTGACGCTGTAAGGCACGCTTGCTATCCTCAAGGTATAATTGGCAAGTTCGGTGTAGGCAAGCACATTACTTTCACCAAATGCAACGGTGTCACGCACTTCTTTTTGGAAGTCAAAAACAGGATAGACACTGTGGCTCTCGTCGTTTTTGAAACCCTCGTATATAACTTGATATTGCGGGTCACTGCCGTATTCGGCTGTTAGAGAGCCATTTAGCCCTGTGCCTACCAGCCGCATGGTGAGTTCTGCCCTGTTTACCCTCACTCTATAATACTTGTCATCTACATCAAATACATAGTTGGTAAATTGGTCTGCATCGTCGGGATGCACATAGAAAGACACCTCGTATTCATCAAAGGAAACGGGGGTAAGCAGGTTGAAAGCGGGACTGTTGGGGTTGGTTGGCAGGGGTTGCGCAAAGTTTGCGCCTAGCACAGCAACATCTTCCCCGTACTCAAAACCGATATAGTTAAGTGTTATGGGAGTGCCGTAATTTCTGTCTAACACACCAAGCGTGCTTGCTATTTCCAGCGCCTTTTTGTTAATAGTAATTTTTCCGGGAACTACGGTGCTTACCAATACACCGCCCACTTCTCTTTCAAAAGTATAGTTAGCCGCAAGGAATCCAGATGCCTCTATTGAATAAGTGCCTGCATCGGGGCGGGATAACGGGTCAATAATATTTAGCCCGTTAACCATAGCTGTAAACACTGCTGGCTGGTCGTTTATTACATCTCGTGTATCTACGGGCATACCCGGCTGAGGAGCAACTAAGCCCTCTACATCCCAATACTTAAGCCTGTTTATGCCAACGCTGTCGCCGTAATAAATAATTTTTTCCTCGGCAACGGGGTGCGGGTCATTTGCCGTACCTATGTGTTCATTTAACTTAATAGTAAGGACTGCTTTGGTGACAACAAATTTATTTGCCGCCACATTTATAAAGTAGTTGACATTATCACTCATTTCACCGTCGGCAATGATATCAAATTCGCCCACACGATACGGGCTAGTTCTAAAGTCTACTACAAGCTTGCCCAAAATATTTATTCTTGGGTCGTCAGGTGCGATTTGTGTGTCGTTGTGCCAAATAGTGTAGGGGACAGAGTCGGGAACAACCTCGCCATAGGTAGATATAACGGTGTCCGTTCTCAAAGTGATTTCCCAAATGGTAATATAATAATAACAGTCGGTTACTTGAGCATTGAGGAAAGTATAACTACGGTTGTAGTCGTTATAAATCATAGTAATTTTATAACTTCCCACATCAATATTATTAGCATCCGCTCCCTCAATGCGGAACGCTATATAACTTCTTTCCGAATCGGTGGCATTATACAGAGCATCGACAAGCGCTGTGGCAATTCTAAACTTTGCTTGTGCATCGGGAATATTGTAGTCGGCGTGGTCGAAGTACTCAAGTACTTCCTTTAGCCTGCCTATTACTGAGTCTGTACCCGTTGTATCGGTGGTTTTGCCGATTGTGTTTAGGATAGTGGTATAGTTTGACGGGGTAATATATTGCTCGCTTTGCGGGTCTAGGTACTTATTTCTCAACACGCTTGCAGCGGAAAGAGCGTCCTCTATCCTGCCTTTAGATACCGCCTTGTTTTGGAAGTTGATATTGAGCAAGTTGCGGAAGATTAATACTTCTTGCGCAAGATAGTCAAACCACGCTTGCATTGCATCTATTTCGGCTGGGTCGCTAAAGCTCTTAACATTGGGCTGAATCCCCGCCATACCCGTATAGGTTATGTTTTCTTGCCTGAATGATATTGGCGTGCCGTCATAAACTTTGGTGAGCGCATCAGCGTTGAGCGCCACATTGACAGCCCTCTTGGTGATTGTATAGGTATAAATTCTGCCGCCTAGGGTTTCGACAATATGGTTTCTGTCACTACAAAATATGGATATTTCGTATATACCTACTTCGGTATTGCTCCTAGTTTGGTCGGAGCGGGTAAACTCAAACGATATCGTGTTAAAGTCCAAGCTTGTTTGCATATCCTCTATGTGGAACATACTGCTATCGATGCTAGGTCCTGTATTGTCATATTGTTTGGTGAGCATCATTTCCGTCATTGTCACAGCCACACGGCGGGGGAGAATTTTAAACTTGTACTCCTTTTGCATCCGCACGGTGAAGTTGTTGTTTGTGGGCTGTTCGGCGGTGATATCGTAGCTGATTATCTCTTGGAAATCCGAAGTGTAGCGCACATTTTGCGGCGAAATGTTAACTTCGTCGGGGTGTATTGGGTCAACTACTCGTACATTTATCAATATGGGTATTTGAGTAAGGGCATTATGCACTACATAATGCTCGTTTTCAAACAAGATTACCGACATATTGTCGTAAATCGCCTCATAGGTGATGCCGTCGTCATCTGCTTGCACATCGTTTGCGGTAAGCACTTCTATAACAAGCTCCCGCTTGAGAATTGTAAATGATGTTTCTACCCGTGCCGCCTCGCTAAGCACATAGTTGGGGTCGGACAGCCGCACAGGAGATACCGCATAGTCTGCCGCATTTAGCGCATTAACAGCGGTAAGCGTGACTTCTACGGTATCCTTGAGTTCCCGATTGTTGTCGTCGGTACGAATTGAACCGTCGGCATTGTATTGATATTGAATATCACTATCATTAACAACTGCATAAAAAGTATATGCCGTGCCCCTATATTCTTGCATATCGGGCAGGTCGACATAGGAAATATTCACTTCTCTTGGTGTGATTGTATAGTAATATTCACTCCCCTCTGGGAACTGCACACGGTAGTTGGGATTGTTGTTGGCAACCGATATGAAGTAGTCGCCTATATTGCGGCTAGGATTCTCAAATGCCAACGAAATGGATGCGGGATTTAGGTAGTTATGAGTGTAATCCTCGTACTCTCCGTTGGTTAAGTGGGTGACTCGGTAAGAGCTCAATGAGGGGGTTTTACCGTCATATATTTTAGAAAGGTTCTCCTCCTCAATTAATATATAGATATCTTTTTGAGCGATAACAAAGTCTGCCCTATTATATGTGATTGCGTAGTTGGGATTTAAGGATATAAGGTTGCTTATCTCTATTGCATAGCGCCCGACAAACTCCCCTGCCTGCCGTTGGAGCGAACCTTGCAGCTCATCAAGATTACCAAAAATATCTGTTAGCAAACCGCTTTCGGGAACACCCTGAACGGCAGATGCTACATAAGCAAACTCTTGAGGGTCGCTTTCGCCATAGAGCTTGCTAGCAGATGAAATTGTTAGATTTAAGGGTCGAGGCAGTATTTGCAATATACCGCTAATATATATGATGTTATAGTTGCCAAAAATATCTTCTCTGCCGTCCAAATATTCTTCCGAATAAGGAGTAATAACAGGAACGATATTGTAATGCCCTATTGGGGAAAGGGTTTCTGCCAAGGTGAAAAAGCCTCTATTTCCTAGCTTTTGCTGCCTGTCTGTGCTGAATGCAAATGCGCCCTCGGAGTCTAAGCAAGTTTCGTCACTAAAATATTCCAATATAAAGTCAGGGTTTTCTGTGCCAAAAATCTTAGTGTAGCTCTCCGCTTTAATATAGATATTGCGTTTAACAATGGTGAGATACTTATTGCCCTCTATTCCAGGATTGTAAATTATGCGGTAGTTGGCATTGCCTAGGTTTCCTGTGTGGATAAGGTATTTGCCTACGCTATTGCTTTCGCCGTCCTTCATTAGCGTACCCGTTAATAAATCGTCACCAAAAAGACCGCTGTCTTGAATATATCCGCCCATTCCGTCGGGTACTTTGCCCGTGGTATAGGTATAGTTTATTGAAGTTGTGCCGTATGTTACCGTGATATCGTTAGAGTAAACTGCAACTTCTCTTCTCTCTACAATAAATGTGCTGGACAAATATTGAATGTCGTAGTTGCCGCTTTCGATAGCGGAAATCTCCACAAAGTAGTTGCCGGCAGAAGATTGGGTGTTGATTGAAATTACAGTACCGGTGCTACTCTTAGTGACAATGCGTATATAGTGAATGGGGGTATCCAAATAATAGCAAAGTCCGCCGTGGTTGATTTCTTGATTTGCAAAGTAAGGTGAGAAAAAGTCCTCATCAAAGGCAAAGGGAGCGGCGGTAAGGCTAAGTAACCCCGCAGAATCTGTGCCATAGGCAACAATATTGTATACAGGATTAGCTGTGCCGTAAACCTTGGTTACATCCTCGAGTTCTACAAAAATTTTCTTTTTGCGAATCGTTATTATCCTAGTTTCGTTCTCCGATGTAACAAAGCTATTATGCACTCTATCGTTGTAGCTCGCCGCATCGTAGGATATAACAATTAGATATTCACCCACCTCACGAGGGATTGCTGTATAATCTCTAAAGGGGTCTCTTGGGGAAAGTCTTTCCTCGTAGGGAACATACTCAATGGTCACCTTTGAGTAGTCGTTGGGGTGAGCAAGTGTGAGCGCTCTTTGGGTATCCTCAAATGAGTTATAACCAGTGACGGTGAACTGAGGTGCGTTATCCTCGTTGAGCGCCCCGTAAACAAACTCATATATATTATTACTGTTAAAATTAACAGCGGCATACCGTCTGTCTTGCATAATGATATCAAAATCTGTTTCAAAAACGGTATTATTCCAAATATAATTTACATAAATCGTTTGCAGTTTGGAGATGCCGCCAAACTCTGAGTTGTCAAAGCGTATCGCATTGATATTGAAAGAACTTCCCGCCATATTTACGGTAGCGTTTTTAAGCTCCAAAACTTCGGTTGTGTTGTTGTTATAGAAAATTAATACCGTTCCGCCCGCAAGGTCTAGGGGGTCGCCCTCTAGATATTTAATTTTGGGGAGGTCTTTCATACCGATACCCATAAGCTGCTTGGGCAAGACATTAACCGATATTGTATTTTCACGGGTGATGCCGTTGTAGGTGTATCTAATATTTACCGCTCTCCAACCCAGCGTGGTGTCCTCTCTATTATAGCCAAGCGGATTGGTGACAGGGTCGTAAGCTATGTATTCTTTTAGGAGCGGCACAACATTTTCGGACAGACCGTAATCGAAAACCA
>JBAZCO010000102.1:0-5965 GCA_041654915.1 Clostridia bacterium
CTATGATTTGGTTTTAAGTGAGGAGGCAATAGACCATTTTGTTTGGATGGCAAATGGAGATATGCGTTCTGCTCTCAATGCGCTAGAACTAGCCGCTCTCACCACCAACCCAAGCGAGCAGGGCAAAATAAGCATAACGCTTGATATTGCCGAGCAGTCCTCACAACGGCGGGCAATGTCGGTAGACGAAAGTCTGTACTATGATATAATAAGTGCATTTTGCAAGAGTCTTAGAGGGAGCGACCCCGATGCCGCTTTGTATTATGCGTTAAGGCTGCTCAATGCGGGGTGTGACCCGCTTTTGGTGGCACGCAGATTGGTTGTACATTCTGCCGAGGATGTGGGGCTTGCCGACCCAAATGCGCTAAATATTGCCGTAAATGCCTTGCGGGCGTTGGAGCGGCTAGGACTTCCCGAAGGGAGAATACCGCTTGCCGAGGCAATAATATATGTGGCGCTTGCGCCCAAATCCAATTCAGTGGTAGAGGCGCTTGCGCTTGCCGACCAAGCCTCTAAGCAAGCCGAGGATGCGGGTATTCCCGCCTTTCTTCGTGACCAAACATACTCCCCTGCCAATAAGAGGGATACGGGATACCAATACCCGCACGATTTTGGCGGTTGGGTAGAACAACAGTATCTGCCAGACAAACTAAAAGATGTACGCTTTTATTTTCCCTCTAAAAACGGCGCAGAGCAAACCGTCACTATACCAAAGCTACAAGAGCGTAAAGACAGCCAATCGTGACATATAACAAAAAATGCAAAAGGCAAATATAATTGGCATAAAATTATTACGCAAAAATAATATCGATACAAAAAATAAAAAATTTTAAAGGAGAAACACTATGAAAAAATCCATTGTCGGCACAAAAACCGAACAAAACCTCAAGACCGCTTTTGCGGGTGAAAGTATGGCACGCTGCAAGTATGACTACTATGCATCCAAAGCTAAAAAGGAAGGTTTCGAGCAAATATCAGCTATTTTTATGGAAACAGCCCTTAATGAAAAGGAACACGCTAAGCTGTGGTTCAAGGAGTTAGAAGGCATAGGCGTAACCTATGACAACCTGCTTGCCGCCGCCGCTGGTGAGAACTATGAGTGGACAGAGATGTACGCTACTTTTGCTAAAGAGGCAGACGAGGAAGGTTTTCCTCAACTAGCCGCCGCATTTAGGGGTGTTGCCGCAGTAGAGCAAGAACACGAGGAAAGATACCGTGCGCTTGCCAAAAATGTGCAAGAAAACAAAGTATTCCTAAAAGACGGTGTGGTTGAGTGGAAGTGCCGCAACTGTGGTCACATAGAAGAAGGAGTGGAAGCTCCCAGAGTTTGCCCTGTATGCAAGCACCTAATGGCGCACTTTGAGATAGCTGCAAAAAACTACTAAAAACCAACAAGAATCCAATGATTATCTCTTTCCTTGCGGAGAGTATACTCTGCAAGGAAAGCGGATAGTTCACTAAAAAATAAATAATTAAAGGTAGATATATGATACAAATCGAAAATCTTACCAAAATATACGCCGCCAATAATTTCAAGGCGGTAGACGACCTTACTCTAACCATAGACGACGGCGAAATTTTTGGGTTTTTAGGACCTAACGGAGCGGGAAAATCAACGACAATCAAATGCCTTACAGGTATTCTTAACTACACCTCGGGGAGAGTGCTTATTAATGGTGTAGATATAAAAGATGCTCCTTTGGCGGCAAAAAAGAAAATAGGGTATGTTCCTGACGAGCATATTATTTACGAGGGTTTGACGGGATTGCAATATATAAATTTTATTTGCAATGTCTTTGATGTTGCTCCTGCAAAAAGAAAGGAACGCATAGATAAATACACTGTTCTTTTTGGTATGCAGGATAAAATTAGCGAAACAATATCCTCCTACTCACACGGTATGAAACAAAAGGTGAGCATTATTTCCGCTTTGGTACACGAGCCGGAAGTCTTTATTTTGGACGAACCAATGACGGGGCTTGACCCACAGTCCTCATTCCAATTAAAAACAATTATGACTGAGTACGCCAAGGCGGGGAAAACGGTGTTTTTCTCCTCGCATATTTTGGAAGTGGTGGAAAAACTTTGCACTAAAGTAGCTATCATAAACAAGGGTAAACTTGTCACTGTGTGTGATATGACTGAACTTAAAGAAAAACAAAGCGATATTTCCCTTGAGAAACTATTCTTAGACCTAACAAAGCCTTCGGAGGCACTATGAGTACCTTTTCGCAATATAAAAGCTTGCTGGGTATAATTATAAGAAACTCGCTTAGTTTTAGAAAAGCAGAAAAGAGCAGGCAAAAAAACAAGCAAGTTGCCATAAAAATAGGTATAGGTTTAGCTATTTTTATGATTGCTATGTATGCGGCTGTTATGGCAGGGATTCTTGCCGACACACTAGCACAGCAAGGGTTGTTGGGGGATTTCTTATACACTATACTTTTTGGAGCGCAGTTTATCGTGTTGTTCTTTGGAGCGGCGGCGGTAATGAGCTATATATTTTTCTCCAAAGATAATGCGCTGCTTACTTCTTTACCGCTCAATCCCAAAGCCGTCTTTATGGCAAAGTTTACTATGGCATATCTCTCCGAACTGTTATTTTCCGCCTTGATACTTCTGCCAACCTTGACGACGATAGGGGTTTTAAATTTTATTAGAGGCTATGGGCTTGCTTGGCATTTTTTCCTTGTGGAATTGCTAGCTGTGGCGCTCATTCCCATTATTCCATTACTGATAATATCATTAATCTCTATGCCGCTAATGTATGTAATTTCTTACCTAAAAAAGCGTGCGGTTGGCAACGGCATTGCAATGGCAGTGCTTTATATAGGCATAATGATGGTGTATTTGTTTGTAGTGCTTGGGTTTAGCTCCACCACAGGCAGTGCCGCAACCCCAGAGGGTGTATTGATTCCCGAAAGCACCCTCAATACCTTTGCGACAATCAAAAAGGTAACTATATTTAATTATCCGCTGGTGGAGGCGTTTATGAATCGCTCCGCCGCACTCAACCTGCTTATTTATGTTGCCGCTCTTACAGTAGTGCTGTTTGCTGCACTTGGCTTAGTATCATTATTTTACAGACGAGCGCTAAATATCCTTTCCGAGGGGCAAGGCTCATCACGCAAATCCAAAAAGAAAACGCAAACGGTAGAGAACAACTCATTATTCCGCTCCTTTTTATTAAAGGAAATTCGTACGCTCACCCACACTCCGGTATTGCTTATGAGTACACTGTCCAGCATTGTTTTAGTGCCTGTGATGATGTTTTTTATGTCCTTTACAATGAGTATGGGCGCAGAGGAACTGCCCAATGATATGATGGTTATTGCGAGTATTACTTTTGTTGCCTATTTAATGTCGGCATCTACCAACCAGATAGCTGTAATTGGGTTTTCAAGAGAGGGCAAGAACCTTTTTGTTCTCAAAAGTTTGCCGATATCCGCCAAAACTATAATTGACAGCAAGCTGCTTTTTGCTATGTGTGTCACCGCTATATCGGCAATCACTGCGGGGGTAATGTTTCCGATAGCATCCAAAAATACAAGTATATCCGCAATAATAGGACTGCCGCTTATAGTTTTGTTTGGGGGATTTAATATGAACTGCACGGGGTTATTGAATGACTTAAAAAACCCCAACTTGACTTGGAATAATGTCTCCGAGTTGACAAGAAACAACAAGCGAGTGCTAAAGCCAATGATGCTGGCTCTGGGGCTAGGGTTTGCATATATGTTTGGCGGTATATTTTTAGCTTTTCAAAATGCTTTGAAAGGAGAGCTGTTATACTTTGCTTACTTTGGTGTGTGTCTTTTACCGCTCCTAATACTATCGTTTGTGTCATACAAAAGGCTGTATGCCTCACCCGATGCGTTACTTGAGAAATTGGAGGGATAAAAATTGAGAAAAATTGCCCTTGATATTGGTGATGTGCGAATAGGAATAGCAGTTAGCGATATGCTTGGTATGATTGCTGGCGGCACGGAAACCTACACTCGCCGAGGTATGGTAAACGATATGCGCTATATTGCCGATTATTGCAAAGCAAGAGAGGCGGACACGATTGTATTGGGACTACCCATTAATATGGATGGCAGTGAAGGGGAGCGAGCAATTAAAACACGGGAGTTTGCCGAGGAGTTGCAAAAGCACACTGATGCAAAAATAGTTTTCCAAGACGAGCGACTAACGACCGTACAGGCGGAAAGAATGTTGATTGACGGCGGTGTGCGCCGAGATAAAAGAAAAAAGGTTGTAGACAAGGTTGCTGCCGCAATAATATTGCAAAGCTACTTGGATAGAATAAATTATTAAAAAAAACGAGGAGTAACACCAAAATGAAAGACAGTCACGACAACGAGAATATTGATGTAATTGTATTTGCCGATGAAGAGGGCAATGAGTTAGAGTTTTATGAGGTAGCCTTTTTTGAACATAAGGGCAAAGAGTATAGTGCGCTTGCATCAGCAGAGGAGTCTGCCGACGATGAGGAAGGGCTAGAAATTGTTTTTTGCGAAGTATCTCTGGACGAGGAAGGCTTTGAAGTATTTGAGCCGGTTAGTGATGAGGAGTTGGAGGACGAGCTTTTTGAAGTCTTTGAATCCATTAAAGGGCATGAATGTGGTTGCGGTTGCGGCTGTGACGGCGATGATGACGACGATGAAGATGACGAATATGACGATGACGAATATGACGATGACGATGACGACGAATATGACGAGTAATCTTTAACTTTGCAACTTTGCTTTGGCGGTGTGCGCAGGCTAAAAAAAGCTTAACTCCCGCCATAAGCAATAACGCAAATTAAAAGTTTTAATTTGCGTGCATAGGCTATCATATCGCATTTTATATGCGGTATGGTAATCTAGCCTTTGGGATACCAATAGCATACTTTAGGAGAACTAAATTGCATAAAATTATAATTACTTTAGCAGATAAAAGAGAAATTAAACTTGCTCTTAATGCAGAAATTGCCCCTATAACGGTAGCCAATTTTTTATCACTTGTAGAGAAAAAATATTATGACGGGCTATGCTTTCACCGTGTAATAGACTCATTTATGATACAAACAGGGGGATACAGTTTTAAAGACAACAGAATAATACCTGCGCCAAATGTTCCCTCAATTAAAGGAGAATTTGCACAAAACGGTGTACGCAATTCCATAAAACATACCTTGGGTGTAATATCTATGGCACGCACAAATATAAAGGATAGCGCATCTTCCCAATTCTTTATTTGCGCTGCTGATGTTGCTCATTTAGACGGTAGCTATGCTGCGTTTGGCAAAACTATTGATGCGGCAAGTGATGCCGTTGTCCTTGATATTGCCGCATCCCCCACCGATGCAGTTAGCGGAATGTTTACCGATTTTCCCATACCGCCAATAATTATAGAGAGTATAAGAATACATAACGATTAATATTAATTGCCAATTTATATTATTTTATTTTATATAAAAAGTTTATATTGTCAAATCAATATAAATATGTTATTATATATAGCGTAAACTCACCCTGTGCTTTAAGCATATGGTAATCTAGAACATTATAACGGGTGTTTTTGTTTAAACCCCGCCGTGAGGTAGGTATATGCGCAAAATTATTATTGCAAAAAAAGTTATTACCATAATTTTTATGGCATTTGCGATATTTGCAATATGTATTGTTTATTTGGCTGCTCAAAGCGGGTTTTTTGCCTCTGCCGAAGTGGCGGAGCCGCAATCTTCTTACCCAATTAATGGCGAAGGTATGCTCCCAATTATTGATATTCAAGATACAGAGTTAGACTACAATGCCGCCCCGCAAAAACCTACAATTATTGTAACGCTAGACGGCTTGGATTTTCACAACTTTGAAGTAACTTATCTAAAAAACGGGGAGGATACCCCGACCGACGAGCCTCCCATAAATGCGGGAGTATATACAGTTACCGTCACCACATACGCTACGGGCGATATGGA
>JBAZCO010000103.1:0-5880 GCA_041654915.1 Clostridia bacterium
TTGTCACTCGTAGTGCGGATAAAGCCACTTATCCGCCGACCCTTATTACGATTTTTTAAAAAATACGGCAACAAAAAGCCGGTGAAGAAGGGGTTTTAGGTGCACAACAGGGGGCAAAACGGTGAGGGCGTGTATTGGACATACATAACCGACCCGTTTTGTCACTCGTAGTGCGAATAAAGCCACTTATCCGCCGGCGTAAAGTTTGTTATTCTACTTCTACTTCAGCCCCAGCAGCTCTTAACTTCTCAGCAAGCTCTTCTGCTGCGTCTTTGGAGATAGCCTCTTTGATTGCCTTGGGTGCGCTTTCTACAAGGGTTTTTGCCTCTACAAGACCCAAACCGGGGATAGCCTCACGAACAGCTTTGATAACAGCAATCTTGTTGCCGCCAATGCCTTTAAGCACTACATCAAACTCCGTCTTTTCTTCCACGGGTGCGGCGTCTGCTACTGCTCCGCCTCCGCCAACTGCTACGGGCGCTGCTGCGCTCACGCCAAACTCTTCCTCAAGCGCCTTAACTAGGTTGTTGAGGTCAAGAACGGTAAGGGTTTTGATTTCTTCTATTATTTTATTGATATCTGCCATTTTATTGTTCTCCTTTTATCTTTTTAAATTATGCTTTTTGTTGTGCTATTGCATCGATAGCTCGTGCAAATGATGCGATGGGTGCTTGCAGCATACCCAACAATTGAGCGATAAGAATCTCTCTTGAGGGGAGCTTTGCCAAGACTTTGCAACCTTCTTCATCCAAGAATAAGCCGTCTGCCATACCGCATTTGATTGCCATCTTTTTGAAAGCGTTAGACTTTTCTACTGTAATTCTTGCGGGTGCGGATAGGTCGTCTGCTGCCATTGCAACTGAAGTAGGACCTTTGAGTGCCTCGTCAAACTCTGTAAAGCCCATTTTGTTTAGGGCGATTTTCACAAGTCTATTCTTCATAACATGGTAGTTTACGCCTGCGTTACGGAAGGCTCGCCTAAGTTCGGTATCTTGCGCAACCGTCAAGCCCTTGTAGTCTACTAACACAAAAGATTTTGCCTCGCTAAACTGCTTGATGATGTCTTCAACTTGCTTTTCTTTTTGTTGTCTTATAGCTGTGGACATTGTTACCTCCTTCTAAAATATTATAGCCCTGTTCCAACAAAGAAACAGGGCTACTAATGGTGTAACCGTTTTTAGTTTCTTCTCGCACATGCTGTGATTTTTAAGCTATTAAAGCGCAGGTGGTCTAGGAAGGTTCGCTATTATTATTGTTATTGTATAGTATTACCCTATTTAAGTCAACTATTAACTAATATTATTAGCAATTAATTGGTTTTGTGGGCAATTTTTATGCCAGGACCCATGGTAGAGCCTAATGTTATGCTCCTTAGGTACAAGCCTTTAGCGGCTGCAGGCTTGGCTTTTATAAGCGCTTCCATAAGGACTTGGTAGTTTTCTTGCAGCTTTTCTGTGCCAAAAGATTTTTTGCCTATGGGGACATGAACGATTGCCGTCTTATCTACCCTATACTCTACCTTACCCGCTTTAATTTCGCTTATTGCTTTGGTGATATCCATAGTGACTGTGCCACTCTTGGGGTTGGGCATAAGACCTTTTGGACCTAACAACTTACCCAAGCGCCCTACCAAGCCCATCATATCGGGAGTGGTAACACAGGTGTCAAAGTCAAACCAACCGCCTTGAATTTTGGCGATATATTCTTCTGCGCCAACATAGTCAGCACCCGCTGCGGTAGCCTCATCAGCCTTTGCGCCCTTGGCAATAACCAAAACACGCATCGTCTTGCCTGTGCCGTTGGGAAGTACTACTACGCCTCTAACTTGTTGGTCTGCGTGACGGGGGTCAACACCCAACTTAACAGTTAGTTCTATTGTTTCGTCAAACTTGGCTTTGGCAGTATCCAAAACAATGCCCAAACCTTCGTTTACATCGTATGCCTTTTGCTTGTCATATAGCTTTAGGGATTCCTTGTAATTTTTACCTCTTTTTCTCATTTTGCGCCTCCCTATTAACCTTCTATTACTTCTACGCCCATACTGCGTGCAGAGCCTGCTATCATACTGATAGCTGTTTCCATAGTGGCAGCGTTAAGGTCAGCCATTTTTAGCTTTGCTATTTCCTCAACTTGCGACCTTTTAATCTTTGCTACTTTTTCACGGTTGGGCGTTGCGCTGCCGCTGTTTAAGTTGCAAGCCTTTTTGATAAGGACTGCCGCCGGAGGGGTTTTTAGGATGAAAGAAAATGAGCGGTCTGCAAAAATTGTGATTACCACAGGGATAATCAGCCCTACTTGCGAGCCAGTCTTTTCATTAAATTCCTTAGTGAAACCCGGTATATTGATACCGTGCGGTCCTAAGGTTGAGCCAACAGGCGGTCCGGGTGTTGCCTTGCCTGCGGGCAGTTGAAGCTTTACAATTGCGCTAATTTTTTTTGCCATAGTCATTTACCTCCTGACTATCGTGGTACTAACGAGCGGCATTAACAAATTTACCGCCCTCCCAATATAAAAGCCGATTAATTAAATCGTTTCTATCTGATTAAAATCAAGTTCGACGGGAGTTTGCCGTCCGAACATCTGAACATATACCCTAACTTTTTCTTTGTCGGCGAAGACTTCGTCAACAACACCAAGGAAAGTTTCAAGAGCGCCAGATATAATGCGTACATTGTCGCCCACTTTGATATCGAAGTCGTCTAGGGAAATCTTTTCGAGCCCCATTCTCTTTACTTCGTCAAAGGTGAGGGCAAGAGGTTTGCCTTGAGGACCAACAAAGCCGGTAACGCCTCTTGTATTGGTAACCATATACCAAATATGGTCGGTATAAACCATCTTCAGAAACACATATCCCGGGAACTTTTTGCGCTCTACAATTTTGCGCTTGCCGTTTTTCTCAACTATATCTTCCTCGGTGGGAACAGCGATTTCGCTTATGAATTCTTGAAGGTTGTTATTCTCAATCATTTTTTCCAGATTGTTTTTTACAACCGTTTCATAAGCGGAATAGACATGAATCACATACCATTTTAAGTTGTCTTCAATTTTTTCCACTTTTTCCACCTTTATTATGCCTGAGAGGTAAGTAGCCTAAGAAGTGCGCCTAACCCCGTATCAACAGCGGTAACAACAATCATAAAGAAAAGTACAACGATAAGCACAGTAGTCGTGTTAGCAAGCACTCCGGGGTTATTTTTCGTCCTCTTGAAAGGCGGCCAGTCCACTTTTTTAAGTTCGGATATGGTTTCACGAAATTTTTTAACAATTCTTGCCCACAAGCTAGGTGCGGCAGTCTTGGATGCTTGTTTGTTGCGTTTTTTCTTTGCAGGAGGCGGGGCTTTGGGTGTCTGGGCTGGTTCGATATCTCCAACATTAAGGTTTAGCTTATTTTTAGCCATATATATCTCCCTTACTTGGTTTCCCTATGAGCTGTATGTTTCTTGCAGAACCTGCAAAACTTTTTGAGCTCCATCCTGTCGGGATTGTTCTTTTTGTTCTTCATACTGTCGTAATTGCGATGCTTGCATTCCATACAGGCAAGTGTGATTTTTTCTCGCATTTTAGTAACCTCCGTTCGGCTCGCTTTTGAGGCGTTTCATTCATAAAAAATTACACCCCCCAAAAAAGAGTGCTTATACACTATATCATACCCCTTATAATATTGTCAATTGTTTTTGCAAAAATTCATAAGAAAAAATCAATTTATTTTTGTTTTCCCTCTATAAATTTTGCCACATCACTCACGGTTTTTAGCGCCTTTATCTCATCGTCCTCAAATTCTATTGCAAATTCTTCCTCAAGGGCGATAAGCATCTGGACGATATCTAGCGAATCTGCCTCTAAGTCCGCAATAAGATTGCTTTCCGGCAAAACCTTGTCTTCGGATACCGAAAGCTGTTCGGCAATCATTTTTCTTATCTTCTCTATTCTTTCCAATGTCATATATGCTCCTTATATATTAATGATAATGTATTATGTTTATTATAATACATAAAAAACACAAATTAGTCAATCATTTTATTTTTTAGTTTGGGCGCTTACAAGGCTTAATAGATAGTATTCCCAAAACACAAAATATTTGCCAAAAAAAACCGCCCTACAACAGTAAGGCGGCATTTTGCTATTTTACTTTGTGCTAGTCATCTATTACAAATGTACGCTTTGCCGCATCTTCCTTTTCCAGCATATACGCATTCTTTTTTGCAAAGAAAGGAAGTATAAACAGTATAAGGGAGAAAACAAAGGCAAGTATAAGTCCTATCCCAGCAACAATAGACGCTTCAAACGAAAAGAACTTTGCTACATTTGCAGACCTATCTGCTATTGCCACCTCGGCATTAGTCATACCAAGCAACATACCTGCTATGCTAAGAGAAAGTATCATATTAATAAATGCGCCAAAGCTAAAGGCTCTGGGGGTTTTCTTTTTACCCAGCTTGAAAAGGTATTTTATTGCAAGTCCAGCAAATATCAGAATGATAAGGGTGGCAAACACAGGTACGGCATAGGTGATTATCGTGCTTAGCAAGTCCGCAGGAATGCGATTTTGGTTTGGCACTATGCGGTGCTTATGGTACTTTGATGTTGCCGAAACACCAAATGATGCAAGCAACGCAAGAATGCTATCCAGCCCATTAAATGAGAATGCAGGTCGTATGTCGTCTGCCTTAAATGTCGCTACCGCCAAAAACACGAACAATACAGCTCCTATAAGTGACAGGAAAAATGCTGTAATGCTTATGCCACGGTAAGGTTTGCGCACATAGTTTGGCGCTTGAGGCTCTATTTGGGGGTCTACCGGGCGGGAATAAGGGTCGTATTGCAATAATGGTTGGTTCTGAGAAGTATACGGCACCAATGCGATAGGCTGTACTATGGGCGGCATTTGCACTATTGACGAAGGCGTGGGTATAGCGTTGTTACTGTTACCGCTCACTTGAGAAAGCTGCGCCTCGGACTGACCGATACGATAAGTATGACCGTCCGGACCTTTTACTTCTTGCCCAGGAGCGCCGTTTAGTTGAAAGCCGAGGCTTGCCGCATCAACGGCTATCCATTTCCCCTCTGCTGGGTTGGTGTTGTTTAAGTTATTCTTATCCATAATTACCTCATCCTCTCCTCGATTAATCTTGGTCTTCGTCATACTGATACAAGCCCTGATTTTGGGTTGCATACGGCACAAACGATACTGGGGACACAATCGGCGTAAGCTGTACTATGGAGGACGGCGTTGCGATTGGCACAGGTGCGCTGTGTGGCTGAGGACCGTAGTTGATGATTGGGTTATACACTCTCCCATATTCGTCAACGGAGGTATATACGGGAAGCCCCATAGGCATACCGTTAGGAACGACTTTAAAGCCGCTCATATTAGGCATAGCATAGGATGCACCCGCCTGTTGTGCCATAGGGGCAGGCGCAACTTGAGGTTGCCTCTGGGGTACATTTGCTCGTTCGACACCATCTCCCACGGCGAGAACTTGTTTCTTTTTTTTCATAAGGCTCTCCTTATTACCTTTATATAGGTTATATTATAGACCATAACCTGTTTTTTTTCAATACTATATATTAATTGGCAATATTTTAGCAATTGCCGCCTGTGCTATTTTCTTTTTTCTCGTCTTGCAAGAAATGCAAATATCGTTTGCAGCAACACAAGTCCGGCAACTCCATACATACCGTACCCCTTGTCTAGTGATTGGGTAAATGCCATAACTACCACCACAGCCGCAAACAATAAGGTAAAGAAAATAACTATCTTTGCAAATACAGATGCGCCTCTTTTTCTTATGTCAAAAAGCGCAATAAGCAATGTGATGATTGTAAACACTCCTACTAGTACAACTGCGGCAGGAACTACATTTTCGATAACAGCAATGT
>JBAZCO010000104.1:0-5835 GCA_041654915.1 Clostridia bacterium
CTAGTTGCATTAGAGGAAGTGCCTATACAAAAGTCTGCCAAGCCAAAGCCGGGCGACCCGGAATTTAATGAGTCCGACTTTAACCCCGAAATTTTCTATGTGGATATAGAAAACACCCAAGGTATAAGCAGGAATATGCAGATTGTCGTTGTAAAAATAGCAGAAGTTTCCAACAAAGATACTATTACCGACCATATCAAAAATGAAAGGATTGATAACACTCAAGCGGTAAGCCACACCCCAAGCGCTTTAAAAAAGATGTTGTTAAAACAATCAATATTCACACAGCTTGATATTTATCTTGAAGATGAGAGCGGCAATCGCATTACCGAGTACGCAGGAGTGTACACGGTTAGGCTTTTGTTGCCAGAGGAATTTTGGGATAGAACAAATATTAGAGTAGTTTACAATAGAGAAGATATGATAGAGGTATTTGATACTGAAAGAAATGGTAATTGGATTACCTTTGAAACAACACACTTTAGCGACTTCTATTTAATTGGAGATGCTAAGCCTAGCGACCCAGAGTATAAAGCTATCAACCTTTGGTGGGTGATTATTATAGAGATAGTCTTAATTGTTGGTTTGGTTGCCTGCATCCTATGGAAACTTAACGACAATCACAAAAAAGCGCAAGCAAATTCCTTTTTCGTGCCGCTGTTACTGGCAGTGATTATTCCTAAAAACGCTTATATAATCATAGGAGTTCTCGCCGCCGTTATTGTTGGTTTGGCACTATTTTTAACCTACTTGTTTATCAAGTTAAAAATAAAGTCGGATAAAGTTAACCTATCAAGCAAAGATGTTACGGCTGTACCCGAAACACCCGAACCACAAGAAAAAGTCCAAACACAAGAGGAAGAAACAACAGCACCCGAAACAGAGGAGAAAACTACCCAACCAGAGAAATAAGTTAAAACAACCAAAACTTGGGGATGGTCTAAAGAAAAAAACCAATCTCTTTGGACCATCCCCCAAGTTTTAGGTTTTTATTTCACCTCAAATAAGCAGCATCACATTTAATACAAGCTCCAATATAAAGATTAAAAATAAGTTCTACACTACAATTTTAAACAAAAATAGGCTATTCTAACTTTATCTTACAAGTCTATAACTACTCGATTAGCTAAAGGCTAGGTGGGTAGTAATTTTTATATCTTGACCTGCGTATATTAGCTTGTCTATTTTGGTGCGTACTTTAATTAACATCTCGTTCCAAGGCAAAACGATTTTATCGTCTATTGTATGGAGGATAAAAAAGCTATTTTCCTCGTCAAGGGATGTAAGGTCGGCGGTAAAAGCGTCAATGTCTTTGGGGAAGTGAAATATTTTAAGAAGCTCCGATTGGGGGTTTTCGGCAAACAATTTTTTTATCACATTTATAGGGGTGAAACTTAGCAAAACTTTAACATCAATGCTCTCTCCAAATATGCCAAAAACAGTTAGTATTATCTCCCTATCACCTCCCAAGTTTGAGACAAGGTCATCGTCGTCATTATCGTCATCGTCTAAGTCTAAGTCAAATTCATCGTCATCATCGTCATCGTCTAAGTCTAAGTCAAATTCGTCGTCATCATCGTCATCGTCGTCAAAGTCAAATTCGTCGTCATCATCGTCATCGTCGTCAAAGTCAAAATCGCTCTCCCCTTTGTCTGCCCTAAGTTGTTTTAAAATGTGAAAAAAGCCGTCATCATATTCTTCATCGTCCTCATCTTTTTCATCTTTGTTATTAAGGTCATCCTTATCAGAGGAGGTATGGCTCTCATTATCCCCTTGCAGATGAGAGTCTTTATTAGCAAAGGATAATTTTAACTCATCAATATGTGATGAAATAGTGTCTTCGCTAGCTATCATCTCAAACATACCGTCTTTATGCTCTTTAACAAGGTTATTATCTAAAAGATAAATCATGGCATTAAATGCCGCCTCGTTTTTGCACTTGAATTTTTTAACAATATCATTTAGGGCTACAAATTTGTTTTCTTTTAAGTATCCTAGAGCTTTTATTATTAGTTTTTTGCTTGTCATTATTAATCTCCTCTTCCTTTGCTAGCGCAAGTATTATATTGATTAAGTCGTTCTTTTTTATTTTATCCGGCAACATATTGAATGGGCATAAAAAATTATGCTCCTTTCTATTTCGCCTCTCTTTTCTATCTGCAACATCATTTTCATAATGGGCATAGACCCATCCATTTGCCATATGGAATCTACTCCACCTTGTATGCTCAAGGTGTACAAGCATTTTTAAATCGGAGTAAGTTACCTTTTGACTACTAAGTTTACTTTCATAATAAGGGCTAAACCTAGCTACTGCGTTGTTGGATTCTTTTGGGAATGTTGTGATTTTATTCCACTCTTTTCTTTGCTCAAGCTCATCTATCTTTGCCATCTTTTCTGCGACTCCTTTGAGCGGGGAGTAATAGTCGATACCCGCATTCTTATCAAATATAAATGATTGCACTAGACCCTCTAGTTCCTTACTACTCCCACTCCCCTCTTTATTTATTAAACCATACCCAAAATGGTATTTCATTTCTTTAATATCATTTACAATCATATTGTGGCTATAAGCTTTTTCTCGGTTTCCGAATTTCACAACTTTAAGGTGGGGAAATCGCTTTTTTTCTGCGTCATCACGCCAATTGATACGGTTATAATTTTTTTCGTCCCGAATATTAACATATATTGCCTGTGTTAAGTGTTTAGCGCATTTCGTTGTGCGAGAACCCTCGTGCTTGATATCATCGATTAGCGCATTAGCTATTGTGATATTATCCTCATCGCTACCTAGTGCGATAATAAAAGCGTCGTAAATGAACTTGTTGCTAGGATTTGAACCAGAACCCGTTTTTTTGTCCAAATGCTCAATAAACGATATTTCATAACAAGACACATTGTGAAACGCTATTATAGGAAACTGCATATATTTTTTAACATCATCAAACGAATCGATACTTTCGGGGAACATCTCTTTTTGCTTAGAATAGTCTGGCTTTTTGCCTGCTGTTGGCTCAAACGGGTCAACCTCTTTACCACAGTCTAAACATACAAACATTGGGTGTGTGTAGGCAAATATGCCACCTCTTTCATTTATATTATGGTCATAGACATCGGCAATAAATTGTGACGGCACACCGTTTTCGTCTACATATGCGCTATCCATAATAAGAGATTTCATTGCTTCCTGCCCATTTTTGCCAAAACCTAATACCATTACTCTATATGTATTGTTTTTGATAGGTTTGTTGTTATCTAGTAAATCACCCTCATTTTTTGATTTTTGTAGTTCTTTTAGCAGTTTAATGCGTTCCTCGCCCAAACACTTCCCCACAATAACCGCCTCATTAATAACAGAAAGCTGGAAAAGCTTAGAGATATCCTCAGCTTCGGGACTCTCTGCACGCAACAAGCCTTTGCCGTCCAAGTCCTTTAACACCTCTCTAACTCTGTTTAACACTTCTTGTTTATAGTACTCATAGTTGATTTGGGAATCTGTTAAAATATAAAAATCGACAATTGTGCGCTTGGGCTGTTTCTTTGTGCGCTTGGGCTGTTTCTTTGTGCGCTTGGGCTGTTCCTTTTTGTACCATTTTTTCTTTGCGTACATTTCTTCGCCGTCAGTTGTGCGCTTGGACGGTTTCTTTTTGCACCATTTTTTCTTTGAGTACATTTCTCTTGTCATTGCCATAATTTCGCCAAAGATAATATCGCTGTTTGTCGCCTCTAGTCCGCTTAACTCCTCGTTGTTGCTAAACGCAAAAATATGAATACGGGTTTGAGAGATCTTCTTTTCCTTATTATCTTTAGGTTTTTTAGTAGACTTTTCCTCGAATTTTTCTTCGGATTTTTTCTCGTCGTCTTTTTCTTGGGTAAAATCATTATTTATGTATAGTTTAAACCGCTTAAGCAGTGATGCTTGATTTTTTTTGCTCTTACTTTTAAAATACGACCAATAAAGATAGCCTTTTGCCATAATCTCTCGGTGCAGCGAATTTTTCTTATCAAATGACTCAAGCTCATCGCCTGCAAATATAATTATACTCTTTCTTTTTGGTTCTATATCTGGGCTGTGATACTTTGCCCTAATACTATCGGCAAGAAGTAAAGAATCCTCGGTAGCGGATGTAAATATGTATATATCTCTTCGGTTTATATATTTGGGGTTAAGCCACATTTTAAGCCGTATTATTCTAAGCCGCACATAGGAATATATCTCGTAGCTTGCCTTTGCAGTAACTACGCTAACGAACATCACCCCTGCGTATAATGACGAACCTGTGTAAAGGCATTGGAGCAGGATAGAGCTTATCTCGTCTAGAGCGTCCAACCCTTCAAAAGTTAGCCCCCCTAGTCCCGAATATATAGCAAATAAAATATTGGCAAAACTACTACCAAAAGACGGGAGGCTATTGTTAATAAATAATACTGCCGCTTTTATCGCAATACTAATGACAGTAGCAAAAACAATAGTGCAAAGCTCTATTCTATATTTTGCACCGGTACATTTTCTCCTTACATAAAAATATAAGCTCATTGTGCCAATATAAAGTAAAATTATCGACAATATGCCCACAACTAATCCTGCTATCATAAAAACTTCCTCTCTTGTTATCGTTTGATGATTTTATACCCTATTCTAGACAATAACCATACAACATCGTCCATTACTTGATAATCGTATTTGATTACATCTGTATCCTCCGGACTTTTGTGATTGATTTTAGCCATAATCTTGCTAAACTCCACCAACCCTTGAAAAGTTGTGATATTTCCGTGCCGCTTTTCCCGCATATTTTTAGAGTCATTTGCCGCTATCTGGGCGATTGATGAGGGGATAAAGCCGCAATTAATCATATAGGCGTTCCACCGTTGATGCTCTTGTATTGCCAACGCTTGGCGCACACTCCCTTTAACATAATTAGTGGTGTATTGAATGGTTTTTCTGCCGTCTGAACTAATAGCGCTTACAATAATTTTATCACCCTTTTCGTAAGCAGCTGCAAACTCCTCCTCTGCATTGCGTGATAAATCGTATTTGGGGCGATAGTCAAACCCAAGCAAATGCAGCTTTAGCCTAATGCCCAAACAGGCATATAGGTTGGATTCTTGTTGAACCACATCTTGCTCCGCCCATTTTTTTAGTGCCATCTCTCTCTTGTTCTGTTCGTCATCTATGCTACCGCTAAGGGAGTAGCTCAAGTGCCTGTCCAGCGCCATAGCCGCTATTCTATCTCCCGCAGTTTGAGACTCATTGTCGCTCCCAAATGCAATAATACCCTTTGCTAAGGCTTGTCTTTCTCCCAGAATTCTCACAAAAACTTTGGTGTGTTTATCCACATCCCACTCTTGTAGCTTTGTGGCTAATATATTTGCTAAATTGGCATTTTCCTCATCTGTGCCAAAATTGATAATAATATAATTATATACCTTCCCCCTAGTTAAGTTTTCCATAAGCGATTGGTAAAAGGAAGTACTGCCTATATCAAGCATCAAAAAAGTTTCGTTTGCAGGCTTTGGCGGGAGCGGCAAGTACTCGGATGCATCCAATATGGCATTAGAATATCTGCCATAACTATCATCAAGCTCACCTTTTGCCTCTTTGTAGGCATAGAGCCAATAGTTTATTGGCTTTTCTGCAAAGGCATCCCCTTCTTTCGCAAGCAGTTGGTTATTTGCCACAGAGGTTAAGAATATTTCCCTGTTAAGTTCACCAAAACCAACAATTGCCACACTTATACTAGCATTATCCTTTATAGTGGCAGACAAATAATCAATCTCTCTCCCCGTCATAAATTCGGTAATAGGATACTTATCCCAAAAACTCATTGCAAT
>JBAZCO010000105.1:0-5803 GCA_041654915.1 Clostridia bacterium
ACCTTAGCCTTATCCCACATTATGCGGTGCTAGACCCTAGCCTTACCCTAAAGTTGCCCAAACATATTACATCTACAACGGGTATGGATGCGCTAACTCACGCAGTAGAGGCGTACATCGGGAGGAGCAATACCAAAGCAACAAGAGAGATGGCGCTAAAGGCAACCAAACTTATATTTGCTAACCTTAAAAAGGTATATGATGACGGCAGCGATATTATCGCCCGTTCGGATATGCAGCTTGCGTCTTACTATGCGGGGGCGGCGTTTACAAGAGCGTATGTGGGTTATGTACACGGGATAGCGCACAGTCTTGGTGGCTTGTATGGCACGCCGCATGGACTTGCCAATGCGGTAATTCTGCCCTATGTATTAGATGCGTACGCTGGCGCAATTTATAGGCAACTTGCAGAGCTGGCAGATGCCGCAGGAATCGCCAAAAATCTCGAGAGCGACAAGGCAAAAGCGGAAACTTTTATTGCGGCTATTCGCACAATGAACGAGGAAATGGGAATACCTAGTGCGATAAAAGAACTTAAAAAAGAGGATTACGGCATAATAACCAAGAGGGTGCTTGCAGAGTCCAACCCCTTCTATCCTGTTCCCGTGTTGTGGGATGAGGAGGATATTATCGCAATTTTGGATAAAATCCGAACAGAAACATTAAATTAACAAGGAATATATGACGGAAGAAATAATTAAAAAAGCAATTTTAGTAAATGTCACATCGGAAAAAGATGCCGAAAAACCGTTTGAGGAGTTGGAGCGCCTTGCCGATACCGCAGGATATCAAACTGTGGGATATATGACGCAAAAAAGGGAGTATCCCGACAAAGCCACTTATATAGGGAAGGGCAAGTTAGAGGAATTAAAAGCCGCCGCCGAGGTATTGGAGGCGGATATTATCATATTTGATAACGATATTAACGGCAGTCAGTTTAACAACTTAGAGAGTGTTTTGAATATTGATGTTATCGACCGCCGCACTTTGATACTTGAAATCTTTTCCCGCCACGCAGTATCCAACGAGGGCAAACTGCAAGTAGAGCTTGCGCAAAAACGCAATATGTTGCCCCGTATATTGGGCAAGGGTATGGTATTGTCACGGCAAGGCGGCGGCGGTGGTGGCGGTGGCGGTGCACGCCGTGGCGGCGGCGAGCAACAGCTTGAACTTGATAGGCGCACTCTGCGTAAAGAAATCGCCGATTTGGAAACACGGATAAACAAACTAACAGAGGAGCGGCAGTTGCGGCGGGCAAAGCGACAAAAGAACGAACTTAAAGTTGTATCCATAGTTGGCTATACCAATGCGGGCAAGTCTACGCTTATGAACAGCCTTACAAAAGCGGGAGTAAGGGCGGAGGACAAGCTTTTTGCAACCCTAGACCCAGTGAGCCGCAAATTTTGGCTAGATACAGGCAAGGAGTTTTTGTTAATAGATACCGTTGGCTTTATATCCCGTTTGCCGCACGAGTTAATCAAAGCTTTTCGCAGCACTCTTGAAGAAAGCAAGTATGCAGACCTCATTTTGCACATAGTGGACGGCGCATCGGAAAATGCGCTTTCGGAGTTCGACACGGTGAACGAAGTGCTTTCGTCAATAGGTATAACAGAAACCCCGATATTAACTGTAATTAACAAGAGCGACCTTGGCGCACCGGAATTTATCCCTCAAGCGGAAAATATAGTTGTTGTTAGTGCAAAGACGGGCGAGGGTATGGACGCATTAAAAGATAAAATATCCGAAATGCTATTTACAGGCTAACAAACCTCAAAGACACTATTATTTTATATAATCTGAATTACTCCTACTGTCAATCGAAAAAGCTAGTTGTCGCTAACGCAAAGACGGTAGGGGGTATGGACGCAATTTTTCCTGCTGTTTTTTCTCGGTTAACTAAAATCTTTCATCCTAAGAATAATAGCTTATCCCATTGAGTTAAGCGTTAACCATTTTCATCCTCGTCCAAATGCAGGGACGGTAACACTCCCCCATATTAGCATATTGCTAATTATATTATATATTTTCGCTATTGTGTTGTCAATATCAATTTTTGATTCAGGTTGTATAAGCTAAATAACAATTTATTATTTATTATTTATTTGTAATATTTTGCTATGGAAATAACAGTAGAAACTTTAAATACTCTTTTTTGTTGTTTATAATGTATATTACTTTTTTTCAGATCGGGCAAAAAAGTAATACAAAAAAGCCGCCAAACGCCCTTTCCGAGGCGGCGTTTGACCCGCAACTCCGCCCCTCCCCACAATCGTTATATGTAGTATTATCTATCTCTAACCCCTCCCGTCAGGAGGTGTAGAAAGCGGTTAGGTTATGTTGTGGTAATCGCTAGAGTTTTTTGACAATCATATTTGCGTTTTGTGGCATACAAAACTAAAATATGGGAGCTACAATCGAACACCAATAACCCCGTCTGAAGTTGGATAAGGTGCGACGGCAGCAGGTTTTTGATGGATTTTGAGATGAATTTGAACGGAAATGCGACCGAGGTCGTACAAGCGGTACGATAGGGAGCATTTGGGCTTACAAGCCCCGCTAGCCGTTCAAAGACGCCCAAAAGACGCAAAAAGATGCGTATAGTTAAAACATAGGGCGCAAAAACTAATTGCAGGTAATTTGAAAAGTTAACGCTTGCGGTAACGATAGTTTTTTCAAGCGACTACCACATTATATTAAAATTGCACCCTTTGTTTTAATAATTCTATAAGGGGGAAACTAACTCTTTGTTTCCCCCTTAACCCACTTCTTTCTCATAACTTTCCACTTTTTATAAGACTTGTCGCTAACCATTTGTTTGTAGTGAAAAAGACTGCCGTTATATTTTCCCCCATTTGGATATTTTATTTTATATTTTAGGAGCGACTAGCGAACACCAATAAACCCCGTCTGAAGTTGGATAAGGTACGGCGGCAGCAGGTTTTTGATGGATTTTGAGGTGAATTTGAACGGAAATGCTCCCAAAGTCGTACAAGCGGTACTTGCAGGGAGCATTTGGGCTTGCAAGCCCGCTAGCCGTTCAAAGACGCAAAAAGATGCGGATAGTTAAAACATAGGGTGCAAAAACTGATTGCAGATAATTTGAAAAGTTAACGCTTGCGGTAACGATAGTTTTTTAAGCGACTACCACATTATATTAAAATTGCACCATATGTTTTAACAACTCTTTAAGGGGGAAACATACTCTTTGTTTCCCCCTTTAACCCCCTTCTTTCTCATAACTTTCCGCTTTTTATAAGACTTGTCGCTAACCATTTGTTTGTAGTGAAAAAGACTGCCGTTATATTTTCCCCCATTTGGATATTTTATTTTATATTTTTGGAGCGATAAGCGACTCCAAAAGATAAGGGGGAAACTAACGGTTGAATGCTCACAAAATAACGATAGAATTATGTTATAGCTTTTATAATATGAGGATAATATGAGAAAGGAGGGTTATTAGGGAACTAAAAAGCACAAGTTCCCTAATTATATTAAAAGAAATCCATATTGAAAAATACAAGACGCAAAAAGATGCGGTTGATAAAAACAGTGGGTGCAAAAATAAAAGCGCAAGCTTTTTGGAAAACTTGCGCTTTTGGTAACAGTTGTTTTTAAGCGATTCCACCCCAAATAATATTGCACCCAATATTTTTATAAATAGTGCACCCGCTCCGACATATTATACCGAATCGGCTCGCCAACAGGTGACTCCCTCAAAGTTTCCTTGTGGCACACTTCGAAATCCGCTTAGTGCTGCTGCGGTCAGGCTCTGACACGGTTCACGGCACAAAATTGCACAAGACCTTGCTATCAACATTCCTTATCGGCGTCGGCTTTCCATATAATATGCCTCGGCGGGCGTTCGACCCTGCTTTAGCGGTTTGCAGGTTACAGGGCACCGCTAGCTCCCCGTCTAGCACGATAATCAGTATACTATATAGAACTTGATTTTGCAAGCATATTTAAAATTAATTCATTGACTTTAATACATGTTTATCATATAATATTTATATATTTTAATTTATAACTTTAAATAAGTATAAGGAGTTACTATGAAAAAAACTTTAACAGCCGCTCTCGTTGTTGTTGTCATTATCTCTGCGGTGTTTGCATTGTCTGCCTGTGAGAATGAGGACGGAGAAGTCCGTATAGAAAAATTAGAAGCCAGCGTGGCAAAAAATACTGTCTATAAAATAGGCACAACTTTTGAAAAATCGACCATTGCCATTACTGCTGTGCTAACCGACGGAACAAAACAAACTGTCACATCTCCCGATGCTATCGATTTTGACACTTCGGGACTTGAGCTTAAAGCTGGCAAATTTACCAAGGAAGGTACATTTATTCTTGTTATAAAGTATCTTAGGTTAGAGCCTGTTGAAGTAGAAATTAATGTGGTCAAATAGTTAAGAGGGATAAAGACGATATGTATATTTCCAAGCTTGTTGGCGTGAGAACCAAAGAAAACCCCTCTGATGCCGTAATTAAAAGTCATAGTTTGCTCATAAGGGCGGGATTTATAAAGGCGGTTGCAAACGGCATCTGGACTCTTGCTGCCCCCGCCAAAAGGATTGTCACAAAAATAGAAAAAATCATCCGTGAGGAAATGGATAAAATTGACGGGCAGGAATGTTCTTTTCCCGTAGTGATGCCTAGGGAATTGTGGGAGGAATCGGGGCGCTATAACGATATAGGCGACGAGCTTGCCCGCTTTACCGATAGGAACGGGCGGGGGTTAGTGCTTGGTATGACTCACGAGGAGGCGGCAGTGCATTTTGCCCGTGATACCGTGTCTAGCTACCAACAGCTACCGTTTATGATTTATCAAATCCAAACCAAGTTTCGTGATGAGGCACGCTCCCGTGGCGGGCTGATACGGGTGAGAGAATTCACAATGAAAGACGCCTATTCATTTCACAATACCCAAGAGGATTTGGAAAAATATTACAGCAAGGTTTATGCGGCTTACAATAATATTTTTACAAGAATAGGACTAAAAAACTTTGTTGCTGTTGCATCCGATACAGGTATGATGGGCGGCAGTGTCGCCCACGAGTTTATGCTACTTACCGAGGTGGGCGAGGACACCATTGTTATTTGCCCCTCGTGCGGATACAAGTCGAATATGGAGGTTGCAACCTCTAGGGATGACACTGCTCAGGATGCATCCTCTTTGTCCCTTGAAGAAGTATATACGGGGAACGCAAAGGAGATTAGCGAAGTATCCAAGTATCTTGATATCATCCCGCAAAAGACGATAAAAGCCGTTTATTACAATATCAAGGGCGGCACGGACGGGGTGCTTTGCTTTTTGCGTGGTGACCTTGAGGTTAACGAGGCAAAGCTAAAAAAGGTAATCAAAAAAGAAATTGCCCCTGTTAGCCTTGCCGACAGCAAGGAGCTGCAAGCGGGAAATATTGGACCGATAGGGTTAAAGCTTAGCAATGTGGTTGTTGTTTATGACGCATCACTAAAAGGCGCAAATAATATGGTGATTGGCGCAAATCGCCCTGAATATCATATTAAAGATGTGGACACCGAGCGTGACTTAAAAATATCGGAGTATCACGATATAGCCAAGGTTAAAGAGGGCGCAGGCTGTCCCGTGTGCGGCAAGGCGCTCAAGCTTGAGGGCGGCATAGAGATAGGCAATATTTTCCAATTGGGTACAAAATACACCAAAGCTATGGGTATGACGGTACTCGGGAAAGATGGGTTATCCGCATATCCCATTATGGGGTGTTACGGCATAGGTGTGGGGCGAGCGCTTGCCTCTGCCGCCGAGGAGAGCGCCGACGAAAAG
>JBAZCO010000106.1:0-5762 GCA_041654915.1 Clostridia bacterium
AGAGCGATATCGACGATGTTATGCTAATGTACTTTACATCTGGCACAACACGCTATCCCAAGATTGCCACCCACACCCACCGCTATCCTCTAGGACACTTTGTCACGGCAAAGTATTGGCACAATGTAGACCCCAACGGACTGCATCTCACAATATCCGACACGGGTTGGGCAAAATCAGTGTGGGGCAAGTTGTATGGGCAGTGGATAGCCGAGGCGGCAATATTTACATATAACTTCGATAAGTTTGTCGCATCAGATATTTTAGAGATGTTTGAGCGCTACGGCATCACCACTTTTTGCGCTCCCCCCACAATGTACCGCTATTTTATCAAAGAGGACCTTAGCAAATTTAATTTATCCTCACTAAAGCACGCAACAATTGCAGGCGAGGCTCTAAACCCCGAAGTCTTTTCGCAATTTTACAAGGCGACAGGGCTAAAGCTTATGGAGGGTTTTGGGCAAACCGAGGCAACCCTAATGATAGCAAACCTTGTTGGCACAGAGCCAAAGCCCGGTTCTATGGGCAAACCCTGCCCCCAATACGATATAGACCTAATTGACGAAAATGGAAACAGCGTCAAGACGGGCGAGGCGGGCGAAATTGTCATTCGCACAAACAGCGGCGCTCCCTACGGTCTGTTCCAAGGCTACTTTGGCGACAAAGAGGAAACGGAAAAGACTTGGAACAACCATATTTATCACACGGGCGACCTTGCTTGGCGGGATGAGGACGGCTATATTTGGTACGAAAGCCGTGTGGACGATATGATAAAGTCGTCTGGCTACCGCATAGGTCCGTTTGAAGTGGAAAGCGTAATAATGGAAATCCCCTATGTTTTGGAGTGCGCCGTCACGGGCGTTCCGGACGAAACCCGAGGGCAACTAATAAAAGCGACAATAGTACTTACTGCGGGCAAAACCCCGTCAGATGAGCTAAAAAAGGAAATACAAAACTATGTAAAGGAGCATACCGCCCCTTACAAGTATCCCCGCATAATAGAGTTTGTAGAGGCTCTGCCCAAAACAATAAGCGGGAAAATAAAGAGAAAGGATTTAAGATAAAATGCAAAAAGAACAAAGATTTATCCAAATCGTATCAAAGTTTATCGGTGTGGTTGGGCAATACCTTCCAGATGATGTGCTTAGCAAGCTTAGTGAGCTAAAAGAAAAAGAAACGGGCAAGATGGCACGGGTGATATACGACTGTATGTTTGATAACCTAGAAAAGGCAGATAGGCTTGCCCGCCCCATATGTCAAGATACGGGGGTGTTGCAGTTTTTCTTGCGTGTGGGTACTCGTTTTCCGCTAATTGATAGCCTAGAGGAGCTTTTAATTGCCGCATCTGCCGACTCCACGGAAAAAACTCCCTTGCGCCACAATGCGGTTGAGCCGTTTGACGAGAAAAATACAGGCACTAATATTGGCACAAAAGCCCCATGGATAGAGTATGAATTAGTACCCAACTCATCGACGCTGGAAATGGATGTATATATGGCAGGGGGAGGCTGTTCGCTGCCCGGCAGGGCGCAAGTCTTTATGCCCTCGGCGGGGTACGAAGGCATTGTAGAATATGTGGCAAACACGGTTTCCACATTGGGAGTAAACGCTTGCCCCCCGCTTGTAGTTGGGGTGGGCATAGGCACTTGTGTTAGCTCTGCGGCAAAGCTTAGCAAAAAGGCGGCAATGCGCAGGCTTGGCACATCCAACCCGCACCCGCTGGCAGCGGATATGGAGAGGGAGTTGGAGAAGGCGCTAAACTCAATAGGAATAGGGCCGCAAGGTTTGTCGGGCGACAACAGCGTGCTTGGTGTAAACATAGAATATGCCGCTAGGCATCCATCCACTTTGGCGGCAGGGATAAGCGTGGGTTGTTGGGCGCACCGCAGAGGAACAATAAGGATAGACGAGGATATCAACTACACACTCTTGTCGCACAAGGAGAGAGAGCTATGAAAAGAGTATTAACCACACCGATAAAGACGGAAGACATTATTGATTTGAGGGTGGGTGACATAGTATACCTAGACGGCATATTAGTAACCTGCCGTGACACGGGGCATAAGCGCAGAGTGCTTAGCGGCATAGTGCCAAACACCCCATTGGAGGGCGGCGCAGTATTCCACGCAGGACCTATTGTAAAAAAGAACGGCGACAAGTGGGATATGATAAGCATAGGACCAACAACAAGTATGCGTATGGAAAAGTTTGAGAAAGAGTTTATCGAACTAACAGGCGCAAAGCTGATAATCGGCAAGGGGGGAATGGGCGCAAAAACCGTATCCGCCTGTGTGGAGCAAAAGGCGGTACACGCAATTTTTCCGGGCGGCTGTGCGGTAGTAGCGGCGGCGCAAGTGGAGGAAATTGTAGATGCCGAGTGGCTAGACCTTGGTATGCCCGAGGCGTTTTGGGTGATGCGTGTGAAAGAGTTTGGACCGCTGATTATATCGATAGACACCGAAGGCAACAACCTATTGGAGCATAACAAAGCGGAGTTTGCAATCAAAAAGGAAAAAGCGGTAGAGGAGCTTAGCCAAAAAGTTAAGTATATGAAGTACTAATAAAGATAAAATAAAAAATCAACAATTTTTAAAGCAAAGGGGCTGTTTCAAAATATTGAAAACAGCCCCTTTTTAAAACAATTTATTTAACTCTTATTCCGTTTTAGTGCCTTATATATCTATATTCTTGCCACGGTTGTGTTATCTTTGGTGCGGTCACGAAGTTCTGGTATGGGGTGTTCTTCCTCTTGGTAGCGATAGTCTTTCTTGTACTTTGTAAGGTATGCGTTTATTGTTGCGTGGTTGGGAACGGTGGGTGTGGGGCGGTTTACCGTGTTTTGGTAGCGTGCAAAGTCGCTATCTGTATTTAGCCTTCTCACATCCAAATAGTCCTCTAGGTGGGAGGTGAGCCACACGCTGTTTAGCACTTCACGCACATAGTCCTTATTGGATTGCAGTTTTAGCGGCGCTGGAAAGTCGCCAATCGGTATCACCTGTTGCCATTCTTTGTTTTCGTATTTCTTTAGCAACTCCGCCACCTTGTGCAGATGCGATATTTCGTCCTCAAGATAGCTCGCCCACAGCTTTTTTATGCGGGGGTCTGTTTCGTCAAGCATCATTGAGTAATACAAGTAGCACTCGGTATATTCGTGCATTAGCCAACCCTCTAGCCAAGTGGCTTTGGTATCCATAAGACTGCCGTAATGGGTCACATGCTGCTCCTCTATCATTCCGATTTCTGCAAACAGCTTTCTTCCCAAGTCGTTTTCGTAAAAACCCGCCACATTCATATAGTAGTTCATTGTTTGCTGTTCGGCGGCGGTGATAATTCCTATGCAAAGTTTGGTAAAGGGGTCGGCAGTGCGGTAATCTACAAAACGACGGATGTCGTCAAAGGGAAAGCGATGTTCAGATATCGTGGGTCTGCCCGGCATAATCTCCGTATAGCATCCCACAAGGCGCTCTGCAAGTACCCCTTTGTCCATTTCCAATAAGTCGGCAAAGCGATATAGGTGGTCGAAGTCTTCCAATAACGCAAAGTCCAATGCTTGCTTTACATATGGGTTAGGCTCTCTTATCGCAAGCCCAGCGGTTAGGTCTACGGCAAGCTGCTCGTAGCCAATCGTCGTTTCCAAGATGCTCTCGTTTAGCGGTTTTAGGCAGGATATCGCCTTTTGCTGTTGCTGTTCCACCCGCCTTATTAGCGCAATTTCTCTTCGCAAGTCGTTGTTTGTGCAATGACGGCTAAATTGATGCAAAAACCAAGTTTGTTCAAACTCCGTGCCGTTCATCAAAATCACCCTTGTTCTTGTGTAGGGGTCTACGGTATGTTTGTCGTATGCGTCGGGATAGAGTTGTTTCCAATTCTTTATCCCCTTTTCCACCTTTTGCGGCTTTTGCTCAAACGGATTAAATGTCATAATAGGTTTCTCCTTTTCATAAAGTATGCCCGCCCCAAGCGGCTCTTATACTACCCAAGAAATAAAAATAGCGGGGGCAAAAAAAGACCGTCACAGCGGAGGCAAGATAAGCCCACCACAGCGGGGGCAAAAAAAGACCGCCCTTTTTTAGTAAAGGGCAGTCTTTTTATTGTTAATTAAATTGTTGGGGTGATTTTTTAGTCGTCTGCGCCAAGCAGTTCTAGTTTAGATTTGGGCGGTGGCGCTTTGCTGTCGCCGTGGCGCACAAACATCATAAGGGCTATTGCCAAAACAACGCATATTGCCGAATATATAAAGAGGGACTTGCTGCTAAACTTATCCATTATCAACCCTGCAATAAACGGGGTGATAGCTTGTGCGCTCATAGTTGCGGTGTAGTACAGCCCTGTGTACTTGCCCACATTGCCCGTGCTTGATAGTTCAACAACCATGGGGAAGGTGTTAACATTGGCAATAATCAATCCAAAGCCGGATATCAGATATAATGCAGTAAAGACATACATAACTGCGGGACTCCAGTTTGCGGCAAAGAAATAAATAAGAACAAACGATACAACCGCAAGCGCAAAACCTATTAGTATGGACTTGCGTCTGCCAATTTTAACGGCAAGCATTCCCACAGGGATAAAGGCAAGCGCCGATATTCCCATAGATACACCCGTGATAATGCCGCCCAGCCCAGCGCTTAGGTTTAGCGTTTTTGTTAGGTAGATTGAAAGGTTGGATGTGATTGCGTTGTAGCCCATAAACCACATAAATATAGATGCAAGGATAAGCAAGAAGGACACAAGTCTAGACCGCTTTACCTTTGCAATTTCCTCGTCTGTGCCGCTAAGAAGGGAGGTGTCGTCTGTAACAATAGGCTCTTCCTCGTCATTAGATATGCCGTACTCGGCGCAAATTTCTTGGCATTCGTTGTAGAGCTTTTTCTCGTTTACTAATATTAGGAATGCCGCAAGGAGCAGCACCATTGCAAGAGCCACTAACCCAAATACCAATACATATGCCGTTGGGTTTAGCATTAGCACAACGGTATATATTATAAAGGCTATTGCGCCGCCTGCACCGCCTGCAAGATTTATCATTGCATTGGCTTGACTTCGCAGGGGTTTTGGCGTGACATCGGGCATTAGGGCAACCGCAGGACTTCTAAAGGTCGCCATAGCGACAAGTACAAAGAATAGTATCACCATATAGATTACCAAAGTTTGCGGATTTTCTTTGGTGATTTTTTCTTGCACTTGACTGCTTGCGTAGTTATTTATTCCCGTATTTACAAACTTGGAATATTCCTCGGTGGGTTTGCCGTCCGCATCTTTGCCGTTTAGGGCAATCTCTAAATATTCCTCAAGGGTGTTTATATTGTTTAGTTTCAAGTAAGATTTATCGGAAAAATCGGAGTTTTCGTCGCCCTTGTTGTAGAGCATTGTATAAATCTCCTCGGCATTGTTGTAGGTGTGCCCTTTGTCGTCTGTGTAGGAGTATCCCTCACGGGTCGTGTTGGTTATATCTTGGCGCAAAGACATTGCTTGGTTTAGCTGTTTATTTGCCGAAATTGGCACAAACACCATAAGCACCACGGATAGCAGCGTGCCAATCACAATAAAGGGAGTGCGTTTGCCGTATTTACTTTTAGTCTTATCCGACAACTTGCCAAACAGTGGGAGCAAAAAGAGGGATAAGAGATTGTCTAGCCCCATTACCAGCCCACGCATACTGTTGGACAAGCCAAAAGCATTTTCCAAAAGAAGAGGTACTACATAATCGTATGCCGTCCAGAACACCATAACGATAGCAAAAGCAGTACCCACTTTAAGAG
>JBAZCO010000107.1:0-5667 GCA_041654915.1 Clostridia bacterium
CAGTGCCATCGTAAAAGTTAATAAAACCAAAGCTCTTTTGTTTGCGATGATTTCTCACCCAACCCTGCAATGTTATAATTTTGTCTAAATAAATTTCAGGTCTGCTAAAAATTTCTTTTAAATCAACTGCCATATCACCCTCCTTTGGGTAAATAAAAAATATCTTGTGTTTATTCAAGTTATATTTTAGCTTTTATAACAGCATAAGTCAATCTTATTAGACACAAAAACCTAATTTATATATCCGAATATTTTATCGTGGATATGTGAAATGAGGCATCCTCGCTTATATCGATTATTGTGCCGCCCCGCTGCTCGGTTTGGCGAATAATGCCGCTCCAAGCATATGCCAGATAGTCTATTGATTTGCCGTATGTAAGAGTTATTCCCTTATATACAAGACTATAATCGTTTACATGGTCGTGACCGCAAAAGATAGCTTTTGTACTTCCTAACTCCAAAATCGTTTCAAAGGTGTTGCAAGGCTCGGCAGAACTAGCCACCGGCTCACGCCTCTTGCCGTATCTATATTCCACCGAAGGGTCGCCCGCCTCATAGAGGTCGTAAGCCTCGGCATATTCCTGTATTGGGATGTGAAAGAACATCAAGCTTGGCACTAACTTGCCAACATCATCGGAGAGTTTTAAGATTTCCTCTTTGTACCACTCCAATTGATCGTCGTGGATAATGTCGTAATCGGTTATTCCATTGCCGCCTTTAATATAGTCGTTAGAATCGATTAGTACAATAGCGGTATTGAAAGAGCCGTCTTGATTGTAAAGAGAAAAAATTTGGTTGCCGTATCCGGTAATATTCTCTGGACCTCTTTTGAAATAACAAAAGGTGCGGGACTGATAAAATTCCGTTAGTTCCGCTCGCCCGTACATAGAGTAAACCTCGGTATCGTGATTGCCGTATGTTATTGTCCAAGGGATACCTAAGTTATCCATAAGGCGGGCAAATATGCGAGCCGCCACCATATTATTTATCGTACCCGCTTGAAAAGGTACAGGATAGGATATATCCCCCGTAACAATAATAAAGTCGGGATTTGCCGCCTTTACAACTGCGGCAACGGCAGTTATTGCCATTTTATCGTTGTTAACAGATAGTATTCCGCCTCCTATATGTATATCGGTAAGTTGGAGAATGCGAAAATTCTTATTGGTATTTTTAATTTTGTAGCCGTAATCTGCGTCCTCTATGGTATACTCAACTTGCTTTACTTGAGAGTATTCGTCTGCAACAGCCATGCTGACATCCGTGCCAAGAACATTTATCACGGTTAAAACACCCAATATTACCAAGACCGATACAGTTATCCTAATCAGTTTTTTATAGTTGAACTTACGCCTTTTTTTAATCTCTTTTTTCATTGTGTCCTTTGCTTGATAGTTTTTAAGTTGTTAACTTTGTATATTTTTGTTTTTTTCTAGGAAACGACTTGGGGGCTAGCTCTTTCTAGCGTCTTGTTACGAATTTGAAACATTTTTAGCTTTAATAACCAAAGTCTGCCGTCGGCAGACTTTGGTTACCGGGTAATCCGTAATATTATTTAAGTTACAAATATATAAGGAGCTAGCTAGTTTTCAAAATATCCTCTGCGACTCCTTACTTCCTCCATAGAGGAGTAAAAGCTTTTTAGATAAGGCGACTCCCTATTTGCGCCAACCTCATCATCGTCATCATCTGGGGGTGGCGATGCGCTCTCCTCCTGTTTGAAATTTTTAGCAAATTGCTTTTCTCTTATCAGACCGATAAGTAGGCTTGCCACCACTATAACTCCGCCAAATATTAGGAACAAATGACGCATAAAGAACAGCGACAAAACAGCTAAAATTATGTGGTTACTTTCAAACCACGCATTTTGCATATAGTCCCACACGCCTCTTGACGGGCTTGTAGGGGTGATTGTAACCAAGCCACTTTCTAAGTCTAAGTCAATATAGATATATGAGCCTGCCACGCTTTCGTCAGCGATAACTTCGTTTAATGCGCTAACAATTTTGGGGATTGCATTTTTAAGGATAGTCAACAGAGCGGTAACTTCCATACCTGCAACTTCGCCTTCTAGGGCAGAGCTGATATCAAATGTCATCACGCCTTCGACCATATCCATAATCGTCCAATTTATCGGGTCTTCGCCATGCTCCTCGCCTCGTCCTTCGCCTTTGTAGATAAATTTGAGGTCTGCCGCCGGTCTTTCGTTTATGATAAGGTGCAGTATGCCGTCAAATGTAAGTCTTTCACTTACAGCAAGAATGCCCCACGGGCCAACAAAGGTATCAAAACCGTCCTCTCTCAAACTTGTGTGGTTTACTGCTATCAGTTCCTTAACTTCCTCGTTTTGCCAACCCTCTTCTTGATACTCTTCCAAAGTCTTACTGCTAAGGTTGCCGTTTTCATAGTTCATATTAATAAAGCCTTTAAGCAGTGCGCCGTGCAGTTCTGCTTTATTCAAGTAGTCATCCTGCACATCAGGGTAGAGTATCGTGCCGTCGGTAGCATCCGAAAGTAAGGGGGGGGCAAATTGGTCCATTACAATCCAGATACCGCTGGTAAAAATAAAGCCCACCGCAACAAGCGCCGCTGTTGCCCGCCTAAGTTTCTTTAGGCTATCGGTCTTGCGGGAAACACTCCAGGTGACAAGAGCCGTGATTAGATAAAAAATAGCAAACAATCCCGCTACCATTATTCCAATATAGGGATAAAAACTATATGTTTCTCCCGCCTTGAACATAGGCAAACTCTCTATTACCAAAAACGCCAATAAAAGAGGGAATCCTATAAGATATAATATCGCTTTAAGTGCTGTTTTCATAATTATTTCGCTCCTTCCTTTAATTTAAGATTGCCATAAAAATTCCTTCTCTCAAGCGCCGCAAAGTAGTAGGATATCAGCAGTGTAAAGGGTACTACGCTTGCAAATACAAATAGGAAATTCCTTATGGTTAAATAGGGATAAAGTTCGGGCATAAACTCCGCCTCTATCTCGTTAATATACAAAAACTTTAGTAGTTCTTCTTTCTCAATGGGGGGAGCGCCGTTAAAATCAATGGTGAGCTTGCCCACATTGGGAAGTTTTATATTGGGGTCGGCAGGTAACTCGCTAACAAGTTTTGAGGCAACTTTTGCACCGTGTACTTCACCAAGGTATTTGGCATACGCATAGTCACGGAGGGTTTCGTCCTCAATAAAAAAGAACACGGGATAAACAGAAGGAGATTGATAGTATGACAATCCCTCTAATAAGCCAACGAGGTCTGCCTCAGCAAGCCCAAAGCCCTCTAGGAGAGGAGTAATGGACTCAAGAGATAAATCTGCCAAACTTATTGATGCAAACCCCATTTGGGAAGATAGCAGGTTAATTAAGCCTTGCATCTCGGGATAGGCGGAAAGCTCTGTTCCCAAAACTTTTAATATTGAATCCAATCTCTCTATTGAAATATAATAGTTTTTTGCATTGAGCAAGTCTGACTTGTCGTCATTTTCGTAAGCCCGTTTGTAAGCGTCGGTTTGCTTGTATTTATTCCAAGAGGAATCGGGGTCGCTGTTGAGTTTGCGAATTGTATCGGCAAGTTTTTCGTCTATGGTGTCATAATTAGCATCATTAAAGTCGTCGATAGCGCCATAGAAAGTGCGGAATATATATCTTGCCTGCTCCATACCAAAAACATAACTGTCGGCATAAAGACCGTTGGGGCTATATACTGCGCCGCCCTCGTCTTTGCCAAAGATATAGTGGGGTATGCCGTCAAAACCTTTTAGGAAATCGGGGCTGTCAAGGTCCTCTATCGCCAAGGTAAGGTCAGTATTTTCCATACCGAACATTTGATATTCCATTTCGATATTATAGGTATATAAAAACCTTGTGACTGCCGCATCGTGGTCTTCTAAGTCCTCTTTGTAATCTCTTGTATGCATTTCAAAATGTTCGAACTCATACTCATATTCGGCATATTGATATTTTTCCTCAAGCTCTGCAAAGCGGTCTTCTATGATAAATTCAATGTAAGCAAGCGGGGCAATCATAACCACTATTGATATTATTGCAGCGATTATTCCCTTTGTAACTGTCTTTTTTGCTATGAGCGCAGCGACAATTTGCGCCACGATAACTACTGCCCAACCTGCCGCAACAATAGCAAGCCCAAAGTACGCCTTATTACCAAGCACGCCGCTTGCAAACTCATCTACATCAAGCTTGATGAGCAAGAGGAGCAAGGGAAAGCCCAGCAAGTAAAAGGCGACTTTAAGCACCCGCAAAACGCCGAGTTTTGCTCTTAACGATTTTTGTTTACCCATATTTTTGCATTCTCCTTAAAAAGTAGTATATATATAAATTAACATTTATAAAACTATATAAATTATAATATAAAAAAATTCAATCGTCAATAGCAATATTCAATAAATTTGCGCTTTCTTGCTTATATTGTCTTGTGATTTGTAATTATGCTAAAAAATATGCAATGTAAGCGTTGGCGGGGCAGTATGATTTGTGATATAATTTTTATATGAAAGATATATACGGTGACTATCATACACATACATATTACAGTGACGGGGTAAGCTCTTGCCGCCAAAACACAGAGCAAGCAATAAAGATAGGTCTTAAAGAGCTTGCCATTACCGACCACGGATACAACAACCCCTCTCGCTTTGCGTTAACTAGAGAAAAGTATGCTAAGCAAAGAAAAGAAATTGATGCCCTGCGTAGTGAGTTTGGGGATAAGATTGTATTGTACCACGGCATAGAGGCGGATATTATCGGGGTGGACGGAACAATCGATTTGGAAGAGGATGATTTTTCCTATTTAGATATTGTCATTATGGGATACCACAGTTTTGCAAAGGCAAAGTCTTTTTATGATTGGAGAAAGATTTTTTTGCCCTGCTACCTGCGCCCCATTAAGTATCCTTCAAAAGATGTTATTGCAAGAAATACCAAGGCGCTCATTGCATCTATTAAGAAGTATCCAATAGATATTTTATCACACATCAACCACCTTTTTAAGGTGGACTGCTACGAAGTGGCAAAGGCAGCAGGCGACTACGGCACGCTTATTGAGTTTAACCAAAAACACTTTGACTTCACGCACGATGTGTTTGAAAAAATGCTGACAACCAGCTGTGAGTTTATCATAAACAGTGATGCTCACCACTTTAGGAGAATAGGAGTTTTTCCCTCGATATCCGAATTTTTAGGAGAACATTCGTTTGACAAAAGCCGCATTGTAAACCTTGCACAAAAGCCCGTCTTTAAAAGGCAAAAATAATATAATTTTACACATTAATTTATTATTGCCTTTATGAACAACTACAAATAAAAAACCGCAACTAGCGAAATAGTTGCGGTTTTGCATAGTTAGCAGTAGTTTAGGCGGGTATAAGCCTTTAGTTGTTGAGATGCAAGCTTTTAATTATTGAGATACAAGCTTTAAGTTGTTGAAAACAAGCTTATAGTTGTTGAAAACAAGCTTATAGTTGTTGAGATATAAGCTTTTAGTTGTTTTTTCGCTTGCCCCTTTTCCTAAATAAATCTTTAAAACTGCGTCTTTTAGTGACAAACCAATAGTATACAAATGTTAAAAGCATCATAAAAGCAGCTAAGCCTGACATAAGATATAGTTTTTCTGCATTAGTGAATATCGGCGGGCGTTTTGCGGG
>JBAZCO010000108.1:0-5544 GCA_041654915.1 Clostridia bacterium
GTCAAACGCCGCCTCGGAAAGGGCGTTTGTCGGCTTTTTTGTTTTACTTTTTTGCCCGAACTGCAAAAAAGTAATATTACATTAAGTTACTTAAACTATCAAAAGTTTATACTTTTTTTCCGAAAAACAGAAAAGTAATATTGCATAAGTTACTTAACCTATCAAAAGTTTATACTTTTTTCCGAATAACAGAAAAGTAATATTACAATAGGTTAATTAAGATATTAGAAGTTTATGCTTTTTTAAGATATTCAAAAATAAATCCGTCAATATCCCCGTCCATAACAGCGGTGACATTGGTGTTTTCGTATCCCGTGCGGTGGTCTTTTACCAAGGTGTAGGGGCAAAACACATAGGAGCGAATTTGACTGCCCCACTCTATCTTTTTTATCTCCCCTTTAATCGTCGCCGCCTGCTCGGCTTGCTCCCGCTCCCGCCTTTCGGTGAGCTTGCTAATTAGCATCTTCATAGCGGTTTCTCTGTTTTGTATTTGTGAGCGCTCGTTTTGGCATTGGGTGACAATCCCCGTTGGAATATGGGTGATGCGTATTGCGCTTTCTGTTTTATTCACATGCTGCCCGCCCGCCCCGCTAGAACGGCTAGTGTCTATCCTCAAGTCCTCGGGGTTGATAACAATCTCGCCGCTGTCCAAAATCTCCGGCATAACCTCAAGGGAAGCAAACGAAGTATGCCGCCGTTTGTTTGAGTCAAACGGGCTTATGCGAACAAGGCGATGCACGCCTTTTTCGGCTTTTAGGAATCCATAAGCGTTAGTTCCGGATATCAAAAACGACACACTCTTGAGTCCCGCCTCATCGCCGTCTTGATAATCAAGCACTGTGATTTGAAAACCCGCCCTCTCGGCATATCTGCGGTACATACGGTATAGCATCTCTGCCCAATCTTGCGCCTCAGTACCGCCCGCCCCTGCGTGAAGGGTGAGAATAGCATTAAGGGAGTCGTATTTACCTTTTAGGAGTGTTTCCAAAAACAAAGCTTCGCTTGCCTTTTCAAGTGAGGCTATAAGCGCTTGTATCTCGATAAGTGCAGAGGCATCCTCCATTTCCTCGGAAAGCTCAATCAATTCCTCTGCGTGCTTAATCTTAGTTATAAGTGCCTCCGCTGATACTAGCTGTTTTTCCAGAGATGCTATTTTTTGGCTGTCGCTTTTTGCCCCGTCCGTATTTTTCCAATAATCCTCGCCCTGTTGCTTATCCTTTAGCAAGGCAAGTTCTTGGCGGATATTCTCAAGGTTTAGCGCATCCGCCGATGCCTCGGCAGATACCTTTAGGTCGGCAAGAGCTTGTTTTTCATTATAAAAATCTACCATACGCTTACTTTCCGCAACAGTTTTTGTGCTTTCTCCCTGAACCGCAAGGGCAGGGGTCGTTTCTGCCAACAGAGCGGCTTGCGCTCTTGTTAACATATGTGACCTTTCTTTGTTGCATTGCCGTGTGCGCATTCTTTCTCTCTATTACCGCATTTATGTCCAGCTTGCAAAGAATAATTGTTGTTGTATCCTGTATGCTTTCCACCATTTCGTCAAACATCTCAAAGCCTTCTCTGCGGTACTCCATCACAGGGTCACGCTGCCCGTAACCTCGCAAACCAATCCCCTTACGCAACCCGTCCATTGCCTCTATGTGATTCATCCAATGTCTGTCCACTTGGTTTAGCAGCACATTTCTTTCGGTCGCACGAAAATCAATGCCGTTTTCCTCAGAAAGCTTTAGCTTTTCCTCATACTGCCTAACCGCCTCGTCATATACAGCGTCAATTATTTTATTTTCGTTATTGCTGCTGCATAGCTCCTTTGTGATAACATTTGTGCCTTTGGCAAGAATTTTTAATTCCAATGCAGTATTAAAGCTTTGGTAATCTATTGTTGTTTCATCTGCGGAGGAAAAGTCGGCAAAAGTATAAACTATCTGGCTAGCAAGCGGCTCCATATACTTTAATATTTGGTCGTGAACATCCTTGCCCGCAAGCACCTCGTTCCTTTGCGAATAAATTAGTTGGCGCTGTTTATTCATAACATCATCATAGTTTAGCACAAACTTACGGCGTTGATAGTTGTTTTCCTCACACCGCTTTTGCGCATTTTCTATCTGCTTAGAAAGCATAGGTACTTGAATAACGGTGTCCTCGTCCTTTGTAAGGGTAGATACTATTGCCTTCATCTTATCCCCGCCAAACAGCCTTAACAAATCGTCCTCAAATGAGAGGTAAAAACAAGAACTGCCCTCGTCACCTTGACGCCCTGCACGCCCTCTAAGCTGGTTGTCTATACGCCGTGACTCGTGCCGCTCTGTGCCTATCACCCTCAAACCGCCAAGCTCCTTGACTGCTAGTTTTTCCGCATCCGTTTCCTTTTTGTATTCTTTCAGCAGCTCCCCAAAGCGTAAGCGGGCTTCTATTAGCCGCTCCTCTTCCACAGCATTGTGTGCGGTGGCAACTTGTATCTCCTCTTCGGTAAATCCCTCAAGTATCATTTTTTGCTTAACTGTGAACTCTGGGTTACCGCCAAGCAAGATATCAGTACCCCTACCTGCCATATTGGTGGCAATCGTCACTGCTTTAAGACACCCCGCTTGCGCAATTATTGCCGCCTCCTCTTTATGCCTTTTTGCGTTTAGCACATTGTGCTTTATGCCCTGCTTTAGCAGCAAGCGGCTCAAAAGCTCACTCGTTTCCACATTGGTTGTGCCTACAAGCACGGGCTGTCCCTTTGCATTGGATGCGGCAATATCCTCTATGATAAACTTATATTTTTTATCCTTATCAAGATAAACTTTATCTGACTCATCTTTTCTTATCATATCTAAGTTTGTGGGTATTGGTACAACATCAAGGTTATATATGCCTTTAAATTCTGCCTCCTCGGTTAGCGCCGTTCCCGTCATACCCGATAGCTTTTTGTAAAGGCGGAAGTAGTTTTGAAAGGTAATCGTTGCAATCGTACGGTTTTCCTTTCTCACCTCTACATTTTCTTTTGCCTCTATTGCTTGGTGCAAACCTTCGCTGTACCGTCTACCCGCCATTTTTCTGCCGGTAAACTCGTCCACAATAATAATTTCGCCGTCCTCTACAATATAATCTTTATCCCTGTGCATAAGATAATTGGCTCGCAGTGCGGAATTGATTTTTACCGATAGGTCTGCGTTTTCCGCATCGCCCAGATTGTCTATTCTAAAATAGCGCTCCGCTTTGGTCACGCCCGATTCGGACAGGTAAATATGACGGTCTTTTTCGTCAGTTGTGTAGTCATCCTCGTAAAGGGAGGCAACAAAACGGTTGGTGCGTGTATACATCTCGCTAGACTCGCCCGCAGGCGCAGAGATTATAAGCGGCGTTCTTGCCTCGTCTATTAAAATACTGTCGACTTCGTCCACAATGGCAAATGCGTGTTCCCGCTGCATAACCCGAGATAGGTCGGTAGCCATATTGTCACGAAGGTAGTCAAATCCAATTTCGTTGTTGGTTGCGTATGTGATATCCGCCTCGTATGCCGCCTTTTTTTCCTCATAGGGCATATCGGGAACAATCACCCCCACTTTTAGCCCCAAAAACTTGAAAATCTTACCCATCCATTCCGCATCACGGCGGGCAAGATATTCGTTTACCGTAACTATATGCACACCCTTCCCGGCAAGTGCATTTAGGTAAGCCGGCAAGGTTGCAACAAGCGTTTTGCCTTCACCCGTTTGCATTTCGGCTATCCGCCCTTGGTGCAATACGATTCCGCCTATCAGCTGCACATAGAAGTGCCGCATATTAAGCACCCGTTTTCCCGCCTCTCGCACAACAGCAAAGGAATCGGGAAGAATATCATCCAAATCCTCTTTCTCGTCAAGCCTCCCCCTCAAAATATCCGTTTGTGCCCTAAGTTCCGCATCGGTCATAGCGCTGTATTTTGGCTCAAGCGCCTCTATTTTATCGGCAATCGCCTCAAGTTTTCTTATCTGTCTTGTCTTTTCTTTTTGGAACAGCCTATCAAAAAAGCCCATCTCTCACCTCATATCGGTTTTTATTTAAATAAATACTATTCAATTTCTTATTATAACATAATTTAATACCCTTGACTATTTTATTGACAAAATATTCCCTCAAAAACTGTAAGGTTGTCAAATATTTTGAGCAATAAGGATAAAGTTTAGGTTAAGGGGCAAGTTCTTGCCCCTTGAGCATCCTTCCCGTTTTTATAGTTTTCCCCTTTAAATTGAATTCTAGCAGATATTCTATCGAGCTTAAATAGCTTAATGGGCGCATTGGAAGGCGAAACTTGAATCTTACACTGTTTGTAAGGTTGTTCAAAATGTTTGAAATATGCCTCGAAAATAAGTTGATAAAGCAATAGATAAAATTGAAAATTTGTTCTTGAACAAAGCAATTTTATCATTTTTTGTAGAAAATTAGTGAGAGTATACAAAAAATTAGAGTTTTATTTAAATTTGCTATTGTTATCTTTGTTGAATTGTGTTAAAATATGGATAATTTTTGCGTTTAAATGTTAAAATCAGCGCTTTTTTAGGAGGCAGGGAAGTGTTAAAACATCTCAAAACGGCAGCTGTCGTTTTAGTACTCGTTATGCTGTCGATTATTACGGCCGCAGTTATCAAGAATGATACAGCGGGCATAAAGATAGATGTTGTTATTCATACCGAAAATGGCATAATTGCAGAAGCGGTGGAAAATTTAAAGGATATTCCCAATCCCCAAAAGAAAGGTTATAAGTTTTGCGGCTGGTTCGACAATCCCGAACTATATGGCGAAAGTGTTACTGCCCTTCCCACTCGGGGGAGGGTTACTCTTTATCCCAAATGGGAGGCGGATGTTTTTGCAGTGGCTTTTGATACTCGGGGCGGGACGGAGATTCCCGCACTAACAGGAGTATATGACACTCCTTTTGCCTTCCCCAATCCGCCTACAAAAATAGGAAATACCTTTACGGGTTGGTTTATAGATAAAGAGTTAACTATTCCCTATGTTTTAAATAGGTTTGGCGCAGAGGACATCACCTTGTATGCGCAATGGACAGCCAATCCAATAACAATAACTTTTTGCGGTGAAAACGGCGAGGACTACGGCAAAAAATCCGTACAGTATGGCGAACCGTTTGGAAAGTTACCTAATCCCACGAGGGAAGGATATACTTTTATTGCGTGGGTGGATGAGAGCGGCAGCAAGGCGGAAAGCACCGAAAGCATAAAAAGCCCTCAAGATATCACCCTCTATGCCCAATGGGAGGCAAAGACCAATGCGCTGATATTGGATAGTAACGGCGCTGAAGTACAGTCAATTATCTTGCGGGTTTGCACAGGGGGCGAAGTAACGCTGCCCTCTAATGCATTTGAGAGGTCGGGTTTTTCTTTTGCAGGTTGGGCGGCAGACCCCGACGGCGATGTGCTATATTCTGACGGCGATGTATTTTGTGCAAAGACAGAGGAAGTAAATTTTCTATATGCAATATGGACACCTTTTTATCATCCTCCAACACTCCAAGCGAATGTGTCGGATAGTATATACGGTGAGCCGCTCAAAATA
>JBAZCO010000109.1:0-5310 GCA_041654915.1 Clostridia bacterium
CCTATGTAACCGAGGTTAGCAAAATGACGGCTATCTTTAACTTGACAGACGGCAACTCAATAAATGATAACTATCTGCTCAAGGTTGGCGAAGGTGCGGCTAGCAAGACGGTAAACATAGTATTTGGCGCATTCATCACACAAAAGACCAACTATTCCGAATTGACAATTGGGGCAGGTGCAGAAAGCTATGGACTAGACGGAAGTCACACCGCAGAGTTTACATCAGGTATCACAGGCTTTAGCTTGAACTTCAACCACGGCACAACACCCGTAGGGCTATCCTTGCAAGGCAACATTATAGTTTACGAATTGTTAACAGAAGGTGCGCCAGAGGATGCTGTTGAGTTTAGAGGCACAACACTTTATAAGAGTGCGCCCGTAAGCTCAGTAGCAAGCGTCTATCAAATAGGCGGCGACCCCAGTGCTTCACCAAGAATTTTCTATGTAGCCAACGACCCAACTAACCCAATATGCTACACTCCCATAGCTCACGGACAGCCCAACTATGAAGCTTATATGAGCGTAGGCTTAGAGTTTGTAGACTCCTTCATAGTGATAAACAGACCCTAAAAAGCCAACACTAAAAAACCAAAAACGACTGCCCGATAACGGGCAGTCGTTTTTTTTGTGTTACAATATTAGCTCTTTAATCTTTTTTTAAGTAGGCTTGCTTTAGATGTTTGACTAGCAGATACGCTAAAACCCCCAATAAGCAGATACAGCTAGTTAGCTTTATTGGCTGGTTTATATCTTTTTTGATATTTAAGATGCTGTTATGGTTTTTTAAAATATTGCTTGTGGCTCAATTTATTTTTTATTTGTTTTGTATCTTGTACATTTGCACAAATACTATTTAGCCGCTTTTTCGGTCTTTTTTCTGTCTATTTTATAGGTTATAAACCCCGAAATCAAGGACACCCCATTCCCAGGGAAAGCATTGTGGCTTGTCCCAAGTCCTTGTCAAGTTAAGAAAGTGACAAGCGAAATCACAAGCATAATTGCAAAGTGATTTTGCAATTACTATTTAGCCGCTTTTTCAGTCTTTTTTCTGTCTATTTTATAGGTTATAAACCCCGAAATCAAGGACACCCCCATTCCCAAGGAAAGCATTGTGGCTTGCCCCAAGTCCTTGCCAAGCAAGAAAGTGATAAGCGCAATCACAAGCATAATTGCAAAGGGGATAGCGGTAAGCTTTAGGTAGCGAGCAATTAGCACTAACCCCAAGCCGCCAAAAATTGCGGGTATTACATAGGGGGAAACGGGCTTGAGCACTTCTACTATATCTGCACCCCATATGGCAAGGGGAATTATCCCTATCCCTATTATTATCGTTGTCACAATGCCGGACACAGCTATTGCTATTGTAGATATTATTTCTTGCTCCTCACTGCCTTGCTTTGTCTTTGCAATATTTTGTGCGTTTATTGCGCAGGGCAGCCTAAGGTTGCTAATATTACCCGTTAGAAAGGACAGATATTGCCCGCCCACACCTAGTATTGGGGCATAACTTACCGCCTCTATCAACCCGATTGCCACATAAGTTAGGATAAAGCTAAATGCCATACCTATACTCCCCCACATTGGGGTGACGCCTGCCGAGAGGCAATAAATCACAGGTACAAGACACATCAATACAAGACAAACTGCGGTAAATATTCTGCCGCTCCTATGTAGGTTATCAGTAAAGCTTAAAGTATTACTTTTTTTCATATTATCACCTCTTTTTTCAAGCAAACGCAGGCGCAAATGTTAGCGCATAAGCCGCTCCCATTGCAACCAATATGGTAATGGGTAAGGCATAGTTTTCTAGCCACTTCCACTTTAACTTTAAAATAAGTGCGCCGCATATTGCCATTACCACCATACTTATCCCAAGTGTGATTAGCGTAATGTAGCCATTAGCAGCGGCGGCAAGCTCTTCACCGCCCGTATTGTTCCCCGTGAAAAATGCGGCAATTATTATATAAGATGCAAGCCCTGCCAATATGCCGCCAAGCAGTGAGCCGGTTATTGTATCAAGGAGTTTTTTGTTATTTTTTTCAAGGTCTACAAGTTTGTTTTGGAGGCGCTTATAAAATAGCAGGTTGAAAATAGGACCAGACAGTATGCTAATCGTCATTATAGTTAAGGCTGTCGCTACCATTGGTTCGGTTATAATTGCGGCTTTGGTAATCTCTATTTGGTCCATTGCGATAATTTCATATTGCAATGCGCCAATCACCGTCATTCTCACCCACGGTATGGCAAGCCCCAAATAATTCATCATTATCCCAATGCCTATTACGATAGGAATGGACGGAACGATAGAAAAAACAGCACTTGACTTGATTGCAGCTTTTATTTTTTTGCTGTCCAAACCAATCTCCTTGCCCCTCTTTATAGCTTTAAATAAAAAGACAAGCGACATTGTAATTACAAATGCAGACAGCACTCCCCCCATTACAAACATCCATACATAATCTTTTGGCATAAGCCACTTACCTCCTAACTACTCCTATAAATATCAATAAAAAAGCCACAACAGCAGGTATAATTTAAAGAAATTAACCCGAATTAATTCGTTGCAGTTCAAGCTCCCCTCCACGGGATAGTTTGTCGTCACGGTTGATATCCGCCAACCCCGAAAGCCAAGCGGGGGTATCGCCTAGCGCACTATATATATAGCCCGCCGCTCCCGCCGAAAGCGCCGCTTGGGTAAGCGCTCGGTAGTTCTTTAGGGCAGCGTTTTCCTCATCTCTATTACTAGATGAAAAACTCTGCCCAATGCCCGATACTATAAAGGGATAAGCGGCATAGCTATTGTTATCCATAAGCGAGGGATAGCGTTTGCGCAAGGTACGCTCTTCCCGCTTGGTTGTATATGTCCCGTTTTTGCGCTCTATAATTTTTTCTAGCACTTCGTTTAGGGTAAGCCCTGTTACATCTATATCTATTATATCTGCGCTAAAAGCGAGTCCCCCCGACATAACAAAGCGTGACGAATCCAAACTTTTTATAAGGTTATACATAGCGTGTTTGGCTTGGGCGTTGTTGCATTCCGAATATACGGGCTGCCTAAATATGATTGAAGGATGCCCAAAGTCACGCTTTGCCAAATTTAGCCAATCTGCTTGTATGTTTTGGGCGGCGCTGTCTAAATCAAAATCCATACCGTAGGAGGGATAGTCCTCTAACACAATCAACCCCAAAACATCCGCATAATACAAATAGATTGGCTCTGGTATGCGCTGCACGGGGCGAACAGCATTAAACCCTAGGGAAATAAGTTTTAAAAAATCTTGTTTGATAATGTCGGCGCTTGGCGCAGTTGAGCCGCCTCCGCCGTAATAACAATAGTCGTCTACCGCACGGATAATCACGGGTTTGCCGTTTACCGCAAGCCGATTGTTAACCATCTCAATATTGCGAAAAAATGTGTATATGCGCACGCTGTCGGCGGTGTTGCCGCTTGCGTCTTTAAGTAAAATATCAATATCGTAGAGCTTGCCGTTTAGCACATTCCACAATTCAGGAGCGGAGTTTAAGGGAATGCTAAGAAATATATCTTTTGTAGCCTTGTATCGGTAGCTGGATAAGCTTTTACCTTCCAAACTCACTTCAACAGCAAAATAGCCGCCCTCTAAAGGAGCGCTTATTGCCCCCTTTAGTATTATTTCGCCAGCTTTACAATAGGCAAAGCAGTCCTCTATGTAAGAATGTGATGCAAACTCCAGCCAAACACTGCCCCAAATACCCGTAACAGAGGGCGCACCCCCCTTTACAGACTTGCCTTGGTAACCCGAGGGCAGGGCGGAGTCGGTTTCGTCATCTAGCGCATTGACCGCCACAATATTTTCGCCCTCAACTACATATTGGGTGATATCTATTGAAAAAGGTAACGAGCCGCCCTTGTTTATGCTAACAAGTTGACCGTTAATATATATTTCACTCCTATAATCTACGGCAATAAAATTGAGAAAAACTTTGCCGCTAGCTTGTTGTTTAGATAACTCAAAGCGCCGCTTGTACCATACGCTTTTTAGGTTTCCCAAAGATGACACACCGGAAAAAAGTGCGCCTGGCGCAAAGGGAACTTCTATCACTCCTAGCAAATCAGAATGCAAATAATAGCTCTGTCCCAAGCTTTTGCCGTCTGCTATTTCAAAGTCCCATTCCCCGTTTAGCGGCTGCCAATTTTTTCTAATATAATCGGGGCGGGGATATTCCTCTCTAAACATAACCTCGTCAACTTTACTCCGCATATTGTTCTTTTAACAGTATACCACAAAATTATCGAAGGTTAAATATTTATTTATAATTAACGGCACTTGTATTTTGGTTAAAGGCTAGGGGGCATTAATCCCCCTATAACAAACGATTTTTTTATTATTAAAGAGCCTATGTATTATAAGCACCCCAAAAAGCGAATTTTAATCTTTACTTTTTGATGTTTATAGTATATTATATATCTGTTTGAATCAAGCAAATTAGGGAGGTTCAGGTGTCAGGACAATTAACAAAAAAGGTGCAATACAGCTATTTATTTGCCGCCTTTGGGCAGGGCGCAATTTATGCGATGATGAGTTCTTGGTTGGGGAGGTTCTATACCGATGTGCTAGGGCTTTCGGGATATTTTATTATGGCGCTCATGTGGGTAGCACGCATATGGGATGCCGTAAACGACCCCATTATGGGGATGATTGTAGATAGAACCCGCACCAAATGGGGCAAAATGCGCCCCTATATTGCTATATCTGCCCCCCTTGCAATGGTGTTTACCATACTGCTGTTTATCAAACCCAATTTTAGCAAGACAGGGCTAATGGTTTATGCCGCTGCTACCTACATAGTTTGGGGTATGACATATACGATTGGCGATGTTCCCTTTTGGGCGCTGCCCTCCGCTATGACAAATGACAGCAAAGAGCGCTCCCGCTTTATTTCTATATCACGAACATTCAATAGCGTGGGTGCGGCACTGCCGCTTGTATTGGTGGCGGTCATATCCACAGATAGTATGCTAGGGCAAAGGCGAGGATATCTTTTGTCGGCAATTATTTTTGCAATAGGCGGGGGGATACTCTATCTTAACTCCTTCTTTCAATGTAAAGAATGTATAGTACCCCCCAAAGAAAAACCAACTATAAAGGAGAACCTTTCTCTAATTCGCCAAAACAAGCCGCTGCTCATTGCAGTTGCCGTGGGAGTGCTTGCCTTTGGGCGATATATGGTGCAAGGTGCTATTTCCTATGCGGCAGACTATGTGTTTGTAGCAGACGGATTTTTAAAAAATAATATTGTACTTATTTGTTCGGGGCTGGTTGGGATA
>JBAZCO010000110.1:0-5298 GCA_041654915.1 Clostridia bacterium
GCCTCTGGTTGACGGGCGATGGACTCTATTGCCGTTGCCGCAATATTACCTTGCCCAAGAGTGGTGAGAATACCGTTGAGAAGGGCGATTGCTGCCGCAATGTGAGCGACTGCTATGATAAAGGCTAAAGGTTCATTCATTTGTTTATTCCTCCATTTTAATTTATACTATTATTGTAGTGTACTACTGTAATTGATTTATATTTTTTGCGGCTTGCTTTTTAAATTATATTTGCAAGCGAATTTCATTTTAGCGAACTTCATTTTTCATTTGCCACCTTTAATTTAATAAGACAACAAGTATAATTTTTTACACATCTTCTTCTGCCGCTCCTCTTATAAACATAATACTAAGGATACAGAATATATAGGTTTGCACTGCGCCAGAAAACAAGTCAAAGTACCCGTGCAAAGCTATGGGTAACCCAAAGCGCAAAACCATTGGCGCAAGCGAATATACCAGCGTCATAAGAATCATACCCGCAAGCACATTGCCAAACAAACGGAAACTAAGCGATATAGGGCGTGCCAACTCTCCAATAAAGTTTAACGGAAAAAATATAAAGCTTGGTTGGAAAAAGCTCTTTAGATAACTGCCTTTGCGGTACTTTATACCCATAAACTGTATGAGAATAAATGTAGCCATTGCAAAGGCAAAGGCTGTTGCCCAATCGGCAGTGGGCGGTCTTAACCCAAAGATGCCCATTATACTTGAAAACATAATAAATATAAAAACAGTAAAAAACCACTTGCCAAGCGGCATCAACTTTTCTCCGCCGGAGTTATACAAAAAGTTATCAAATATTTCTACGGACGCCTCTACTGCACCTTGAAAACCTTTGGGAATCTCGGTAAACTTTTTTAGCCTAATGCGAACAATCACCGCAAAAATAATCAGCAGCGCCATAATAATCCAAGTATTAAATATGGTACGGGTTATCCATATCTCTATTCCCCAAATATTTATCACCCATAGATTATCTACTATAAAATCCATCTGCTCTCCGTATTAATTTTTGCTTTTTTGTCGTTTAGGTTTCCTCTTTGGGCTTTTCAGACTCCGAAACGCCCTCTTTGAGTTCAGCTTCTAACGCTGCCCTTATTTCCTCTCTCAACTCCTGTTTGAGTTGCTCTTTTAGTTTTGCTAGGCTCTCATCTTGTATTGTTAGCCGCTCTGCATCGCCATTGGTATTCCCGCTTGCATTTACCGCCACAAAGTCATTGATATTGCCGTTTGCATTTACTGCCACAAAGTCATTGATATTGCCGCTTGCATTTACCGCCACAAAGTCATTTGTTTTTGTGTCGCCTAATTGAGGGTCACTTGCAGTGTTGGCGTCTAGACTGTCGTTTGGGACATTACCCGCAAGGGGTTTAACTTCGCCGCCTTCCTTTTTGGTGGAAAACTTGAGTGTATATACCGCCGCTTGGTAGGACAGCACTCCCGCTGCCGTACCCCATAGTATTGAGGCATCCCAATCCAAAAAGCGAACTGCAAGCCCTGCAAGCAGCAAAGCCGCTCCCGTTAGCGCAAGTCGCAACAGGTGGTTTAGGCGGATATAGTTGCCAGCGGCTTTTTCATCTTTGGTTAGTGATTTATCCACTACATACGCAAGCATTATCACCTTGCCAACACTAACCGCCGCACCAAGCAATGCGCCGCCTATAAACGGCAAACTGTCGATAACGGCGCTATTTATAGCGTAATAAATTATACCTCCAACGACAAATACTACAAAGAGTATGCCAATGGTAACTATCATTTTTTTCTTTAAATCGGTCATATCCACCGCACACCTGCTTGAAGTCTATTTTTTGCCCGCTAAGTCGAACAATGCCTTAAATGCCGCCATAGCACCTAACAATGAAAACGCAAGCAATAACCACGGCGAAGTGCCAAAGCGGTCGTCCAAAAACTTGCCCAAAAGCACTCCTATAAACACACAAGCCGCCATTGTTATTCCCACTTGGGAGAAAAACGACAATGCCTTTAAAAAAGTTTTGTCTGTGCCTTTTGTCTGCTTGCCTTCTTGCGGTTGGTTACTGCTTTGACTATCTAATTTCGCCCCTCTTTGCTCACTTTCCCCTATTCGGGTATTTTCCCCTAGTTGTTTATTTTTTATTGTTATATCTAGCTCATCAGCAATATTATTATCTGTTATATCAAACTTTAGCAAAGCTTGTTTTTCTGTGTCTTGCTCATCATTTTTATCATATATGAGCGGTTTACACTTGCTAGGTTTGGTATGGAGTTTTTTTTTGTTGTGCTTTTGCGGCATAATCACCGTATACTCCATTTATTTTTTTTGTATTATAGCAATTTCTTTGCGTGTCAAAAAAAAAGAGTTTCTTTACTCGAATCTTAAATTACCGACACTCTGCGGATGCCTCCGCTATTATTTTGCTATAAACTGCTTAAAAATAATCGAATTTGGGTTGCTCATCCTGCGGTTTGATGCCTCATTATATATAATACAATGATAATTCTACCCTTAAAGTGTAGCACAGCGGCAGTAGCAATGTCAATTTAAAGTCTTAAAAAAAATAAATAAATTCAACTTCTAAAACACATATTTGTTATAATATTGGGTGGTCATCAATTGCAAAATTAATGAATATTCCCGTCCTCCCTAAATGCCCGCCAAACATTTTCAAAAAAGTCATCTTCTTTAGGTATGGCTTTAACATCTCTCCATTTGAATGAAGTGCTTGCGCAAATGTATTGACCCTCTTGAATTTTATTCTTGCCCTGCCCTTCATCCAAATTATACTTGAAGATGTCGCTAAAACTGTTATGGGGTTTTTTGCCCGTCAAATCAGTATAAAGAGAGCTGCCACGACTCCGCCCCCCACTTTCTATATAATTTTTCATCGCACCAAGATAAAGATATTGAGAAATTAAAGTGTCGTATAAGCGATATGCCAAATATAATTGGGAAACGCTTTCAATAGCAACTGTTTGGGTGAAATTCTCCAATATCTTTTTCACCTCACCTATTGCTGTTTCAATACCCGATTTATTCCTGATTGCCGCACCAAACCTGCTCATCAATGTTGCAGTATAATCCAACAAGCTGTTAACATTAGCCGTTCTATTTTTTGTATTATTTATAACGGTATGCGAAATATTTATACATTCCTCTATCTTAAATGCCATATTCTCCTTGAAAATATTGATTGCAGCCGCATCGCCTTGCCGTCTTGCTGCGATATATTGAGCAGCTCGGGTAGAGCCTACTTGCCCTGCATTCAGCGCACTACCGCCCGGTCTATAAACACCATGGCTTGCGCTAACCTCTCCTGCGGCAAAAAACCCATTAATATTGGTCTGCCACCAACAATCAATTGCCAAACCCCCGTTATTGTGTTGGGCGCATAAAGCTATCTCTAGACGCTCTTTCGTTAGATCAACTCCCTTATCCTTGTAAAAATCCACTGCAGGCTTGTTCATATGCAATAGTCTATCTATTGGAGTCCCAAAACAAGCCTTTGCATTACCCAAATACTCCTTTGCCTCGCTAGATAGAGTGTCAAAGTCTATGGATGTATCGTCGGGGTTTTTTCTAAAGTCCAAATATACCTTTCTGTCTTTACATGTCTCCATATATACCAATATATCTATAATGGACGAGCCGCCGTCCACTTTTCTCACATCAAACGGCCATTGATAGCCTTTGAGGAAAATCTTTGTGAGCATCTCACCCTTATCTGTAAAGAAGTCGGACAAAAATTCCCTTTCATCGCCGCCTTCGGCGTTGGTAGAAATAAATTTGGGCAGCACCTGCATATAAGTACCCGACACATTCCATCTTGGCTTTATTGATGCCATACCGTATTGCCACTCTGTGAGATTGCGCCCCAAAACTCCCGCCTCAAATGCCATACCCGTTCCGCCATAATGCCCCAAGGGATAGACGCTGTTTTTATAAATGCCCGCTGGACCTCCTGTTGCATAAACTAGGTTTTTACAGTTGAAAACTACAAATCTCTTATCCTTTATATCAAGATTGTTTAAGTCTATGCATAGCAACCCATAGAGCTTTTTATTATCGGTTAAAATTTTTATAACTTGCAATCGGTCAAATATCTTTATGCCTTTTTCTTTCACCGATTTTTCCAAACATTCGGTCATCATTTTGGATGTATACGGTCCGACCGAAGTTGCCCTTCTCCTTGGGTCGTGGTCGGTTTTATATCCGATGAATTCGCCATAACGGTTTTTGGGGAAAGGCACACCGATTTCAACAAGCTTTAAAAAACTCTGCGCCGACAACGCTGCCTCACATAGAGCAATATCGCCGTCCATACATTGCCCTTCAAAAAGGGTTTTTGCCATTTCTTCCACACTGTCCGGCTCGCCGCCTGATAGTGTAAGTTTATAATATGTCTGCTTGTCCGAACCGGTGTTTCTTGAAGTGCCTTCGTTTATCCCTTCTGTTACTATGGCAATATCCTTCTGCCCGTATTGGTATAGCCTGTCGGCAGCATTAAATCCCGCCGCTCCGCTACCCACAACAACGGTGTTTAGGCTGTGGATTTTTATGTTATAGTCCTTAATTTTAATGTATGTTTCTTGCATTTTTTACCCTTTTATAGTCTTTTTATGTGAAAGCCGCCGTCGACATCTATATATATGCCTGTTGTATAATTAAATTTGTCACTGCAAAGTGCAGATACAACCCCTGCTATATCCTCGGCAGTACCCCACCTTGCTATGGGAAACACCCCATCGGCGAACATCTTGTCATATTTAGCTTTAACTGTGCTGGTCATATCGGTAGCTATAACACCCGGTCTTACTTCGTTAACAAAGATTGCTTCTCTTGCAAGCCTATCCGCATATAGTGTGGTGAGCATAGATACTCCCGCTTTGGATACGCAATATTCACCCCTGCCCGTTGAGGAAACTTCTGCCGAACAAGACGAAATATTGATAATATTGCCTCTTTTACCGTTGATTAACTCTTGAACAATCATCTGGTTTGCCACGCTTTGGGTCATAAACATTGTACCTTTTGTGTTTATCCCCACTACTCTATCAAAGCTTTCCTCCGTCATTTCCAACAAGTCTGCTCTGGATGCGGGCGCAACACCTGCATTATTGACAAGCACTTGAATACCGCCAAATTTTGCAACGGTTTCCTCAATTATCCGCTGTCTGTCTAAAGCCTTACAAATATTACCTTCCAAATAAATATAGTCTATGCCATTGTCGTCCAATAGTTTTAGGTTGTCTTGGCATTGCTCTTTGGCGTTCAAATCCATTATCGCAATATTATAGCCATCCTTGCCAAGCTCG
>JBAZCO010000111.1:0-5292 GCA_041654915.1 Clostridia bacterium
ACAGACCCGCTAAAAGAGCCGATAGTGTTCACCCAGCCCGTTGCAGGCGGCGAAATTGTGCAAGACTATGCTATGGAAACCTTGGTATATTGGAGCACACTAAAGCATTACGCAGTACACAACGGTATAGACTTTGGCGGTGATGACGGTGCGGCAGTGGTGGCGGCATATGCAGGCACGGTAAAGTCGGTGGACTATGACCCTCTTTACGGCAATGTGGTGACAATAGACCACGGCGAAGGACTAGTCACAAGTTACGGCTCACTTAACGAACCGTTGGTGACAGTAGGGCAAGAGGTAAAAGCGGGCGACCAAATAGGCGGTATGAGCATTTCTGCAAGCAACGAGATGCTGCTAGGACCTCATGTGCATTTTTCAGTCTTTTTGGACGGCGAAGTTGTAAGTCCCTATGACTACCTCCCCGACGGCGATAAATAAAATATAGATTAAACACATCTTAAAGAGAAAAACAACAGCTAAAAGAGCATCTCAAGAAGCGCATCTTGAGGTGTTCTTTTTCCGTTTTAACCCCACAAAATTACAATTATTTATTGTTTTTAATACCGCTCACAAACGGGGTTGCAAGTGTTGGGTGGGCTTAACAGCAGAGGTTGTACGGTTTGCCTCTGGGTAGGATATTGCGCCTGTCAAAAGGATGAGCGCACTTGGGGTGAGCCTTGCGGGTTTTATATTGGTTTCATTTATTATATGATACACCTTTTTACCTTTGCTAAGCAGGTAGTCGGCAATAATACGGCGATGACATCGCCACCACAACATTTCCGCACACATTATTGCGGAAGGGCGGGTTGCACCCAACATCAAAAGGCGTTTTAGCCCCGCATCAAACTCCTCTCCCATTGCATAGTCAGCATAGCTGTGAAAGCTGTTGTGTGTCCAATACCCATTTGTTTCTGGCGGAATCACTTTGCTCTTTGCACGAAATCCTCCCAATTCAGGTATGCGTATATATTCTATATCGTATGGGTGTAAAAACTCTTGCAACTTATCCTCATTGTAGTCGGGGTTAGTTCTTGAGCGTGGTACAGAGCGCACATCAACAAGCAAACTAATGTTTTGCGATTTAAGGAGAAACACAAACTCATCCATTTGCCGTGTAGCGTGTCCAATAGTATAAAAAGTGTCTTGATTATTCATAAGCCAACCTAGTATCAGTAGTATATATCATTGCGAATATATAATACGCTGTTTAGGCTATATATTGTTGCAACTATCCTTATAATTTGATATAATATATATAAGATAAGCTAAAAAGCTTTATTATATTATTCTCGAAACAAAATCATAATACAGTATAATATTTGGATAAAATGTGGGAGACAATTTGTTTTTTGCATATTTTTTTGCTTGTCTAATAATAGTTTTTTTAAGAGGTAGTATATATGCCAATAGGCGTGATAATCAATTGTTTGTCGGTGTTTTTAGGCGGATTAATAGGCGCATTGCTTGGTAAAAAAATACCTTCCAAACTTCGCAAGGCTTTGCCGCCGATATTTGGCGTGGCATCAATGGCAATGGGAATAGGCGCAATAATAAAAATGCACACCTTACCCGCAGTAGTCCTTGCATTAATTTTGGGTAGCGGTATAGGTATATTAATAGGTATAGAAAACTTGTTAGAAAAATCCGTGCTAAAAATTCAAAAGCCAATGGAACGGTTGCTTGCCAAAAATAAAGGCACTAACCTAATCGAAACAGATACAAGCCTAATCGAAACAGGCATAAGCTCAATCGAAAATAAAACACCTCAGCAAGACGATTTTATAGAGAAGTTTGTAAGTTTGGTCGTGCTTTTTTGCGCAAGCGGCACGGGTATATTCGGCGCTCTTACCGAGGGTATGACGGGTGACTACACAGTACTTTTAGCAAAGTCTATGCTAGACTTCTTTAGCGCCGCTATATTTGCCGCCTCCCTAGGCTATCTTGTGGCGGCAATAGCTTTGCCCCAAGCGGCGATAATGCTGCTACTATTCTTTAGCGCAACCTTTATAATGCCGCTCACCACCCCCCAAATGCTTGCCGACTTTACCGCACTAGGCGGAATAATAATGCTTGCTACAGGCTTTCGCATTAGCGGCATAAGAAACTTCCCCGTCGCAAATATGCTCCCCGCCTTCATCCTTGTTATGCCATTGTCTTATTTATGGAGTGTATTGCCTATTTAAACTCCAAGCAAATACAAACATTTTTATACTGCTTGTTATAATAACGGCTCTGACCTTTTTATTTAAACTTACAGTCAAAAGTCCAAAGCATCTTTGTTACCTGTAATATATAGATTATACCATAGTAATAATGAAAAGGGTTAAACTGCTGAATAGTATGATTTTACACAATTTTTACAATATAGCTGGGTTTTTTCATTAAATACCCAAACAAAACCATGCAATATAAAATATTTTGAATTTAAACTATAATTTTATTGACAATATAGTGCGACACACAGTATAATGATAATGAGGTGAAACAATGGCAGAACAAAATTTGTTGGATTCGCTCGTTACCGAGTTAAAAAGAGGAACGCTTACCTTGGCGGTACTTGGCAGTTTAGATAAGCCATGTTATGGGTATGAATTATTACAGACCTTGCAATCTAAATCATTGGAAATTGAGGCAAACACCCTTTATCCTTTACTTAGGAGATTAGAGGGTCAGGGGCTACTCAGTAGCAAATGGGACACAAGCGAAAGCCGCCCACGCAAATTTTACCATTTAAGCGCTGAGGGCAGTGATATCTTTGGTAAACTGTGCAAGGAGTGGGTTAGCATGAACAAGAGTATAGAAAAAATTATTTTTGCAGGAGAACTAAAATGAAAAAGGATTACATCAAACTTTATGTAGACAATGTGGTTGCTCGACTGCCGCAAAAGGACAGGGAGGAAGTGCGTAAAGAGCTTAATGCAAATATCTATGATATGCTCTCTGAACACCCTGATTATGCGGAAATCAAGGTCGTATTGGAGGGCTTGGGATCACCAAAAACCCTTGCGGAAAAATACCGCACGAATCCACGCTATCTTATTTCACCGGCGATTTTTGATAATTATATAAAGGTGCTTTTAATCGGCGTGCCGATTGCAGCGATTCTCTCTGCCTTTGCGGCTTTTATGATAGCGCTTGTAGGAATAATTTCAAACAATGTTACAGATATATCAGATATGATGTCCGAACTTATAGGGGAGTTTGTATCCGCCCTGTATTCGGGCGCTATTTATGCCGCCGTAATGATTACACTCGGCTTTATAATATACGAGCATACAAATAAAACCATAAAAAAAGAAAAGCCTAAAAAATGGGAGATAGAGAATTTAAAAGATGTCAACTTAGGTCCTGAAAGCATTTCATTGACAAGCAGCGTGGCGAGCATTGTCGTTATCGTATGTATATCGGTATTCTTTATGTTATTGTCGGCGGGCATACTACCAAACTTTATTTGGATTAAACACAATGGCTTAGAGGTATACAGCTTTTTCTCTAAAGAATTTTTTAGGCACTGTCTGTATATAATACCTATTTTAGCGACGGCAGGCATATTTACAGATATACTAAAAATAAAATACCGCAAGTGGACAAAGGGCATATTATATTCGGTTATTGTCACAAGTGTTATTTATGTAGCATCATTCATTTTTATTTTTATGCGTCCGCAAATACTGAGTGTAGAGTTTATAGAGTTTTTAAAGTCTTTGCCTGTGGATTCGCCCGTCGTAATTGATTCACTGACCAGCGGAAGAGGCATTGCCATTGTAACAATTTCCATCGTAGTTATTATCTCTCTAATAAGTATAGGACAGTCGGTATACCAGCTTTTAAGGATGAAAAAGGATAATACTGTGTAATATCGTTAGAGAAAATAATTGACGGATTAAAAGCTTTAAAGTCGGGCAATGTCTTAGAGAAAATTTTAAAAAGCGAAATTTCAGCAAGTGAAAAAAATTGCAGAGAAATTATTAGAATTAGACACCAAACCGCTGCATTCACGGGATAAAAGGGCAAAAAGGGGCGAAAGCTGCTTGTTAAATGAGAACGAGGACCAACGGTTAGTTAATCCTCGTATATCGGTGGCAGGAGCAGTAAGAATCGAACTTACATCAAAGGGGTCAGAGTCCTTTGTGTTACCATTACACTATGCTCCAATATTGGTGATAAAGTTAACTATTCGGCTTGCTCGGCGGCTTTTAGGGCGGCAACCATTATTTTGGCATCTACACCGTTATGGGTAGTGGGGGTAGCTAGTTGGATTGCTCGGCGGCTTTTAGGGCGGCAACCATTGTTTCGGCATCTACACCGTGGGCGGCGGCGGCTTGCTCTACCGTTTCCATACGAGCTAAACTGCAACCTAAGCAGTGCATACCAAACCCTTGCAATACTTCTGCCAATGCCTCGGCATTGTCCGATTGCAATAAATCGATGATTAACATTTCTTTAGTTATGTCCATAAAGAGGTTTCTCCTTGTAATTTCTTTCAACTTTAGTATACATCAGGGGATGAAAAATAACAACTATTTTAGGGTAACATCATACCGCTTGCCCGTCTTTTATAGTAAGAACTCAAGGGCAAGGGGAATGGTGACTATGGACAACAGGGTGGAAACTAATATAAGCCGTGCCGCTAAGGCAGTATCTTTTTTATAAAGCGAGCAGAACATCATAAGATTGGTTGCCGTGGGCATTGCCCCAAGCGCTACTATATTTAGCTTTATGATATCGGTATCGACAAATAACCCTGCAAGCAAGACAAGTGAAAGAGCAATCACAGGTGAGAGAATGAGCTTTATTGCAGCAGATATGTATGTTTTTCCGTCCGAAAGTAAATCCTTTAGCTTGATTTCGGCAAATTTGATGCCAAGAAGTGTCATTGCCAAAGGACCAATAAGGTTGTTGAATAGGGATGCGATTTTTGCCACGCCCGAGAGTATAGGAAAGCGAATGAAATTCAAGTTGAATATGAATAGGGGCAACACCAAAATAAATGTAAAGGTGGGCGGGTTAAAAATTATCTTTTTAATACTAATAAAGCTTTTGTCACCTGTTAGCGCATAATTGCCGAGTGTCCAAGCCACAAGGTTAAAGGCAACGACTGCCGTTGAGGCATAGAGTATGATTTCGGTATTGCCCGGCATAAGTATTTGCAAAAAGGGAATGCACATATATCCCGCATTGCCAAGAGAGCTTGCATATGCAAGCGTGCCACGAGCTGGGAGTGCTTTTTTAAAACTAAATACAGCACGCCCAATAAAAATTAAAATTGTGTAAAGAAGATGGTGATTA
>JBAZCO010000112.1:0-5289 GCA_041654915.1 Clostridia bacterium
GCTAATTATTGTATTCACCCTAGTTAAATCCTCAAAATGGATATCCGAGCATATCTTTACAAAAGGTGTATCCCGTGCCTATATATATTTTGTGGGGCATATCACGGAGTTGTTTGCGTTTTCCGTATTTGAAGTTTTAATTGGTCTAGCGATAGTTTCGGCTATTGTCGCAATCGTGCTTTGGATAAGAGCATTAAGACGGAAAAAATATTTAAAATTTGCAAAAAGCGTGGTAAAGACGCTAACAATAGTGTTTTCGGTAATTTTGGTTTACACATTGACCGCATCTTTTTCCTACAATCGCACTCCGCTAGAAAAGGAGCTTCCCGCTCATAGCGGCGAAGTGGAAAATCAGGAGATTGCCGCAATGGTAGACTACTTCTTGCAAGACCTAAACACGCTTGCCGAGTCGTTTGAGCGTGACGAGGACGGCAATGTGATATCTCCGTATAGTTTTGAGGAACTGTCCGATAAGATGAGGGATGAGTACAAAAAGCTAGACAGCAACAATTATTTTAACACCTACACACCCCGTGCAAAAAGGTTTATCGCAAGTGATATTGTGTCCTTGTTTGGCATTCTTGGGGTGTCTTTTCAACCTACGGGGGAGGCAAATATAAACAGCAATACCGCAGGGATACATATGCCCCAACTAATTGCGCACGAGTTTGCGCACTCCAAAGGTGTTATGCGGGAAAATGATGCTGAACTGCTTGCCGCCTACATTACCCTGACATCAGACGACCCCTATATTAGATACAGCGGATACGCCTCCTACTTTTGGGATATTCGCAATATGCTAGGACTGCACGAAATGGATTACGAAACCGCACAAGTGCATCCATTATTTATTAAGGAAATTAATAATGCCTACAAAAAATACAACTCATACCGCACCTTTATAGACGATATCGGCACGGCAATAAACGATATTTATTTAAAGTTAAGCGGAGTTGAGGACGGGGTGGGCAGCTACCAAATAGACGGAGAAATAATCATTATTATACCCGATGACGGCGGCGAACCAATAAGGCAAATAGTATATTCCCCCATACAAAGGCTTGCGCAAAGCATATATTATTCACAGGGAGCGCCCTAAACAAAAAAAGTTTTTAATAAGTAACCGCACAAAAAAACGCTGCCCTAAAAAAGGGCAGCGCTATTTTAATATTTACAGATGTTCGAGATTACTCGCCTTGAAAGTTTAGCGACAGCTCTTTTAAGTTGGTGGTAAACTGTTCATACTCTACCCCTGCGGCATCTAGCATACGCTTGCCCGCTTTTACCGAGTCGGTGTCGGCATACTTATCGGAAATATAATATATTTTTGAGATTCCGCTTTGAATTATTGCTTTGCAGCATTCGTTGCAGGGGAATAGGGCAACATAGATTGAGCAGCCCCGCACAGAGCCTGTTGCATTGAGTATGGCGTTTAACTCAGCGTGTACAACATATAGGTATTTTTGGTCTATATACTCTCCATCTCTTGCCCAAGGGAAAACATCGTCCGAACAGCCGTGCGGCATACCGTTATAACCTATGCCCACAATGCGTTTATACTCGTTTACTATGCAAGCTCCCACCTTGGTATTTGGGTCTTTACTTCTAAAGCTTGATAACAGGGCGATTCCCATAAAATATTCGTGCCAATTAATAACGGTTGTCTTTTGCATAACGCTACCTCATTATTATTTAAAAAATTATGAAAATATTATATCACAAAGTCCGCTCTTTTAATAGTGGTAATTGTACTTTTTTCATGAAGTCCAAATAAAATGCAAAGCATGCAAAAGACGCAAGCTTAAAAAAATTCGGGCATTGACAAACTAATGCCTTATGATATACTTTAAACAAAAGAAAGAGGAGATAATTATTATGCCAAAGGGCAAAATAAAAGCAGATAATAATAAAATAACTTGGGTTTTTAGCCGCATTGCCACGATAATAATTGCGGTTTTGGCAGTGCTTCAGCCAATAATAAATTTTTCGTGGCGCATAGTCTTTGTCTCTGTTAATTCGGGAACTTTTGCAGGCTTTAGCGAGATACTCCTTGCAATTATGCTGGTAAATGCCGTTTTTTTAACCGTTGTAGCGTTTGTGAAAACTACGGGCAAAGATATTCTTGGCAAGCGGTTTATAAGGATAATTTATATTATATCCTTTTCACTAACCATTTTGTTTACCATACTAAATACCATATATATCATCACTACAACGGGAGATATCTACGCTTTTTATCAGCTATTAAGGCTTGCGCCCTATCTTGCTGTGCTTTTTGGGGCATTGTTTTTTGTGTGCGTATTTCCCCGCATCAAAAAGGGCAGGGCGGTTGTTGGGGGAGTTTTGATAGCGGTAATTACCATTGCTCTCCTTATCTCGGCAGCGGGTGCTTTGGTTTTCCGTTTTGCATCTGAGCCATTGGTAATAGATACGGGAGAGGGCTACCGCATCGTTTGGGCTACCAATGCCCCGTCCAAAGGTTGGGTGGAATATACATATCAAGGGGAAAACCACACGGTATATCACACGGAGTCGGGCAGAACCGTTGCGGAGCGCATACATAGGGTAGATGTTCCCTACTCTCACCTTGATGGGAGCAGCTATACCGTACACGCAAGGCGGGTGATAGACGAACTAGGCTACGGCGGGCAGTTGGGGCGGACGATATCCTCAAATACCTACAATTTTAGGGGAGAAATAAAGGATGATATGGTGATATGGAGTTTGTCCGACTGGCATCACGAAATAGAAAAATTATATTCTACCGTAGAATATATGGATGAGCCGGATGTGGTAATTCTCCTGGGCGACTATGTAAATGCAATGTATGAGGAGCGGGATATCATCAAATATATCCTTGCCCCTGCCGCAAAGATAACCAACGGAAGTTGTCCTGTGATTTTTGCACGGGGCAACCACGAAACACGGGGCGGATATGCAAATGAGTTAGGCACGGCGCTAGGTATGGACACATATTACCACGAGGTAGTGAGAGGCAAATACCGCTTTATCGTGCTAGATACCAACGAGGACAAGCCAGACAATCACATTGAGTACGGCGGTATGGCAGACTTTGCGCCTTACAGAAAAGAGCAGGGCGAGTGGCTTGCCGCATTGCCCCAAACGGATGCGGAATATGTCGTGGTTGTTGCCCACGACCCCGAACTTTGCATAGAGGAGGAGCAAGCCGCCGTGTGGGTGGAGGAATTAAAGCGGCTGGGGGCAAGCTTTCAACTTTCGGGGCATCACCACAAGAGCGAGATATTTGAGGAAAATGATATTCTCACCATATTAGACGGCGGCAGATTTACCGCAAAAATAAATAATAGGAAAAGAAAAGTGTTTGTTGGCACAGAGATAAAGGTATCGGGAGAAAATATTGCCATAACCGCCTACGATAACCTAGGCAATACATACCTAAACGAAACTCACGGCATAGCGAAGTAGCTTTGCCGTGAGTTTTGTAAAAAAGATAATTCTTTTAGGTTTAATATCCCTTATTTGTTGCTGGTTACTCCGCTGTGATTATCATCTGGTTGCTCATCTATTTGATAGAGTTCCAATGCTTGAACTTCGGTTAGGGTATCCAAAGAGTAGGATTTAATTTCCCTATCGCTAATTGTATAGACATAGCCACCTATTCTTATCCCACGCTCAACAAAGGATAACCAACCATTATAATATCCATAATAACTGTCTAATTCTATTTTTTCAATGTTGGAAAGGGTATCTCTGTAAACCAACTTTTCCTCATCCTTTTCTTTGCCAAGGTCAAACTTAAACACGGCAAGCCCTTGTTCAATATGGCTATAATATTCGGAGTTTGCTGTTCGGTAAGTCCAATTTTGGTAGGGGAAGGCAAACAAGCCTCTCTCCTCATCATATAGTAGCGCTTTGGGGTCATAAAAGAGCGGTGAATGTACGCTGCCTCGCAATACAATTGTCGTTACGGCATCGGGAGAAACATTGTCGTACAAGGACACTTTTAGCCCTGTCCACTGCACCCAATCGCCGTAAGGGCTGCTAACCACTTCGGACATCTGCCCCACACCTATTGTATAACCCGTGTCGCCTATATAGTGAATGTAGTAGCTAACCCCGTCTTCTTTTACTTCGTTGATGATCTTGGGGTTATATGGGTCGGACAGGTCAAACGAGAAGTAGGGGTCTACCATTTGGAAAGTGACAATTGAGCCTTTTTCCTTGTTAAAGCGTGCCGAATAAATTGTTTCGCCTGGCGCAATATTTGTTACCTTGCCTGCGACTGTGAGGTCAGGCTTTAATACAAACAAGTTATTGTAAGACGATAAGCTGCTCCACCAATTTCTTACCGTGGTTGCAACCCGCAAAAAGCCGTCATATTCGTCCATAGAAAGCCTATCCTTTATAGTGCCGTCCACCCAGCCTTCCGCTTTGTGTTGGAGGTCGGATACACCAAGCTTTACTATCCTTGTTTGGGGAGCAGTTTTTAGGAGTTTGCCCTTTTCATTTACTCTATATGCGCTAGCATAGTCATAAGTTGCAACAAAAATATGCTCTAGAGAAACATATATTGTGCCGCCCAAGCCAAGATAAGCCTCTGTAATTGCGTCCTCTGCGGGGGCATCAAGGTCAATTTGCCCTAGTATTAGGTAGGAGTAATTGGAAACATCGGTGTAATAGGAGATGTTTTCTGCAGGAACAGGCTGTATTTCCCCGTCATTTATCGTGGAGTCGGATACCTTGGGAATATAGGTGTCCTCATTGCCATAGTTAAAGTAATAATCAACCAGATAGAACAATTTGTTTTCACTCTCTATAATTCGGGAAGTTTTATAACTCCCGTCTATTGTTAGGTGTCTTTCAAGAGTGGGTGCATTTTTATAGGTGATGTCATAAACCCTAATATCCGTTTTATTGCAGTAGCTGTAAAAATAACCGCCCAAATCCATAGCGGGTTCGATGGTAATAGCAAGACCGCTGGAAAACGAAGGAATATATGAATATACTCCGCCAATAATCACAAGCTTGTTGCCGCTTATATACATTTCTTTGGGAACATAGTTTTCTATCTCTAGCGGCGGGAAAAGCGTCATACTGCCGTTTGCCACCGATATTATATAGCAGCCGTTGGAACTTAACTTGTAAATATATTGTCCGTCTGTCTTTACAATATCGCCCTCGTCCATACCTTGGGTCTGCACATTGGTTTTGGAATAGTCATTGTTGCCACTCTGCGGTATTGCGGCGGAAAAATCAGACTCGGCAGCATTCTCTGCTAAATCCGCATTTCGCCACTGTGAGATGTTA
>JBAZCO010000113.1:0-5265 GCA_041654915.1 Clostridia bacterium
AAGAGTACGCTTGCCAAGGAACTTCATAAAATTACGGGTTTGCCGCTCATACATTTGGATAAAGAGTTTTGGAATACGGGTTGGGTAAAGACACCCCGAGAAGAGTGGATAAAAAAACAAGAGGCATTTGTATCCGCCCCCGAATGGATTCTAGACGGCAATTATTTAAATACCTTGTATGTAAGGCTAAAACAAGCAGATACGGTAATATACCTTGATTTTAACCGCTTTGTATCCACTTATCGTATAATTTTGCGGCGGATAAAATATCGCAACAAGACCCGCCCCGACTTGCCCGAGGACTGCCCCGAAAAGATTGATTATCCATTCTTAAAGTGGGTTTGGACTTTTAATCGCAAAGTGCGCCCAAGAATGTTACAAATACTTAGCGAGTTCCCCACCCCAACCCAAATCATTCTAAAAAGCCCAAGGGAAGCACGGGCATTTATAAATAAAATTAAAAAATAATTACAGTAAGCCTCTATTAAAATTCCATACTATTTTTTTCTGCGAAAGAAAGAAATAAGTTTAGAAAAAATGTAATTTGCGTGTCTTGTTGCTCAGCTAAATTGTCTTGATTCTTAGCCAATCTGGGTTGTTGCTGATAAAATGCGGTTTCATTCATATGTATATGTAATAATCTAAGCGGGTCTCTTCGCTCAAGGATGCGTTGGTAAAAGTCTTGTAACCATTTAATGTCATCTTCGTCTGTGAAATCGCTCTCATGAGTGTTGCTTTCATGAGCAAGCTTATTTCTTACATAACGGTATTTTTTTAGTTTCTTATAGTCAAAATCCCAATTCGGGATTCGAAAGCTATTATATTTGTATTGCTCCATTTCGGCTATATACGAGGATATCCCATTTTCATAAATATCTTTACAAAGGCTATCAAGCTTTTTATAAGCATCAAAAAAATTCATTTATGCCTCTTAATCAAAATCTAAGATTTTATAAATTTAAAACAGCAGCCTGACAAAATCGGCTCTGCCGATTTTCGGTTGGTCGGGAGCCGAAGGCCTTGGTGGAGCATTGAGTTTTTTATCCGCACCTGCCCCCGAATGCGTTTAAGTATCTATTGGTGGAGATAAGGAGGCTCGAACTCCTGACCTGTGCATTGCGAACGCACCGCTCTGCCAACTGAGCTATATCCCCAAATTGTAGGTTTTACTTTTGTATTATAGCAAAGGTCTTTTATCGTTGTCAAATAATTAGTGAAAACTGATATTTTTATATTTACAAACAAAAACTTAATAATTGTTTTAAAAAGAATGATGTTTTTAAACAATATTTGCTAATTTTCTTGGGCATTTATCATAATATGCTTGCCCGTATGATATAATATAGGTGGTAATGAAAAATATGGATAATCAAAACAATAAAAAAGTATATTTGGCAGGCGGTTGCTTTTGGGGCGTGGAGGAATACTTCAGGCGGATGAGAGGCGTGATTTTCACCCGTGTAGGGTATGCAAACGGAAACACGGCGGATACTTCTTATAGAGAGCTAAACCGCACGGGACACGCCGAAACCGTAGAGGTGGTTTACGACCCGGAAATTGTGTCGCTTAGGGCAATCCTCAAGGCATACTTTTCTATTATCGACCCCACAAGCATCAATCGTCAAGGTGCTGATATAGGGGTGCAGTACCGCACAGGAATATACTATTTAAACAACTGTGACCGTGACATTATAGAGCAAATTATGCAAGAGGTGCAGGGGCGTTATTTACGACCGCTTGCAGTAGAGTGTGAACTTTTGGATAATTTTATTGAGGCGGAGGACTATCATCAAAGATACTTGGTGAAAAACCCCGACGGTTATTGTCATATTGCCATACCCCCCAACATTTAAGTCAATTTTTTATTGGTTTAATTTTTCATCAAATCTTATCAGAAAAAAAGACTGTCTTGCCAGACAGTCTTTGTGATTTATCTTTTGATTTATGGTGTTTTAGACAATAGTAATTCCCGCACTTGCGTGTCCTGTTACCGTTTGCAATAGGTTTATGCCAGTAGTAGTGATGGAAAAAACCATTAACAGCCGTGTTTCTGCGGTGACGGGAATGGATAAATTATCTATAATTCCGTTTGCATGCGTGCCAATAGCCACTACTCCGCTTAGCGACGGAGCAAGATTTATTTGCGAGCCGGGAACGGGTACAAAAATGTTATCGGGCGTTGTCGATTGGTATAATTCTGCCCTTACTGTTGTACTGCTAAGCAGTATGTCTAAGGCAATAGTTACATTAAAGTATGCCGCAATAGATGTGATTGTGCCATCACGGGGTACGCTAAACGACATATTGGAAAGCAATCCTAAATCAATAGTTAATCCCAAGATATTTGGGGCTTGCACCGAGTTGCCAAAGGCAATAAATGACGGTAAACCCGCCAAACCGCCTGCTATACTTGTTAGTGCGATTGGTAAAGTGCCAGAGGCAAAGGGTATGATTGCGCCGCCTGAGCTGACCTCATCATCTTCAACTATTATAAGTGACGCCTTTACGGGCGTATTGTTGCTAAAATAAACAGTAGCTCCGCTTATATTAGAGAGCGTGATTACGATGGGTGCATTTGTCACTTCAAATACGGCTACACCAGAAGTTTGTCCTGTTTTAAGGGGAGAGCTACCCCGCACACCCGCCACTCCCATTAGTCCAAATACGGAGGCTGCGGCGGAGGAAGATTGCTGGGATACCCACCATTCAACATGATATATACCGTTTTCATTTATGGTTATTTCACCCAGAGTTGGGCTGTATGATATATTTCCATTCGCAAACAAAATATTATCAAAAAGTACGGAGGCATTGTTCGACACAGCGTCATTAGCTATTTTTTCTACTTGTAAAGCTATATTACTCATAAATTATCTCCTGAAAAATTTTCTAATACTACATAATATGAATAGATATAAGAGTTTTGTTTAAATCGGGGCAATCTTACTCGCTAAATGAATAAGTTCTATTGCGCTTGCTAAAATAAAATGTTATATTTTAACTATGGATAAATTGTATGATGACCGTTTTTATAAAATAATGCTGAACAATACCTACGAGGGTATTTATTTTGTTGACGCAAACCGTAACATTACTTTTTGGAACAAGGGCGCAGAAAAGATAAGTGGCTTTACCGCTACCGAAGTGCTGGGCAGAAATTGCTCGGATAATATTTTAAACCATATAGACGACTTTGGCACTCGGCTATGCATAAATGGCTGCCCTCTGCACAAGACGCTAGAAGACGGGCTGTATCGAGAGGCATCCGTATACTTGCATCATAAAAACGGTACTCGAGTACCCATTAATATTCGCATTATTCCCGTTATGGATGGCGACAAAATAATAGGTGCGGCAGAATTATTTAATGACGATGCCGAAAAGCACAAGCTTCTACTTGCCCTAGATAACTTTAAAGTACTTGCGCTAAAAGACCAACTTACCGGGCTTGCTAACAGGCGGTATATTGAGTATTTTTTAGAGTCAAAAATAAGCGACTACAAAAGAATGGGCATACCCTTTGGCATTGCGTTGTTCGATATAGATAATTTTAAACCGATAAACGACAACTACGGGCATATAGTAGGGGATGAGCTGCTGCAAGTAATAGCAAAGACAATATCTAATGTTACACGGTCTACCGACCTAACCGGCAGGTGGGGCGGCGATGAGTTTATCTCAATATTTACAGGAGCGGAGGAAAGCGCTCTTCACGAACTAGCAGAAAAGATAAGAAACCTAATACTCAATTCCAAGCTAAGAAAGGGTGACAAAGAAGTGAGCGTTAGCGTATCCATAGGAGTAACCCCCTATAAAGAGGGCGATACTATCGATAGTATTGCCGAGCGAGCGGATGAGCTTTTGTACAAAAGTAAGCGACTAGGCAAAAATCGCACAAGTTCTTAAAAAGCTCCAAGCAAAGCTCTAAAAATATTTCAACAAGAAAAATCTATGACAATAGAGAGGAAAAATGGAAAAGAACGATTATAATATTGCACTAATAATTGATGCAGACAATATTTCTTACAAGTATCTTGACACGCTGCTAACCGAGTTAAAAAAGTATGGGCGAATTGCCTATAAGCGTGCCTATGGCGACTTTACCGAGATAGGCAAACAAGGTTGGACGACTACAATAAAAGAAAACGGCATAGTGCCTGTGCAAGAATATGCTCATGTAAAAGGCAAGAACAGCACAGATATCACAATGATAATAGATGCTATGGATATTTTGTATGCAAAGTATGCCGACTGTTTTTGTATTGCGACAAGCGACAGCGACTTTACCAGACTTATCACAAGGTTTAGGGAGAGCAATGTATTTATCATAGGTGCAGGGGAATCTAAGGCAAACAAAGCTTTTATTAGAAACTATGATAGGTTTATTATTCTAGACCAACTCTATAAAGTGAACGAGAAAGAAACAAAGAAAGCAAAAAGAGTAGAAAAGAGTGATAAAAAAGAGGAAATTAAGCCGCTAAAGACTATAAAACCCGAGCAAGCCAAGCCGAACGAAAAAACCGTCGAAACTCTAGATAAGGTAGCCAAATTACCCGAAAAGGTTGCCGAAATGGGCGAACACACAGAGCCGCTTGAGGTTGTACCCGTAAGCGAGATATATGATTATGTTAGGGATTTGATAGACCAAGATGATGGTTCGGATTGGATGTTTTTAGCAACAGTTATGCAAAAGCTGTATATCCAATATCCCGAATTTAACTACAAGCTATATAATGCAAAAAACACCAAAGAGTTTTTCAAGATGAGCGATTATTTTGAACTTAGACAGTCCACCAAAAACAAGGCAAACGATTCGGTTATGATAAGAAACCGTCCTACACCCACAAAGAAAACGGGAAGCCGCTAAAGCATAAGCAACTGTTTCTAGAGCGGGCTTGCCTGTTTACCCTAAAAATTGCTTAGTAAAAAAGAGAGAATTATTATGGAATACAAATATTTAGATGTTTTGGAGCGGGTAAAAATTGTACCCGTAATTAAACTTGACAACATAGCCGATACGATTCCGCTTTTGCAAGCGCTAAAAGACGGCGGCATACCCATAGCAGAAATCACTTATAGAACATTCGCTGCCGCCGAGGCAATAAAGATTGGGGCGGAGACTTTTCCCGATATGGTTATCGGGGCAGGCTCGGTAATTAAAGTAAGTCAAGCCAGCCAAGCAGTTAAGTTGGGTGCAAAGTTTATTGTAAGCCCCGGGTTTAGCGGCGAAGTGGCAGAGTTTTGCGTGCAGAACGGTATAGATTA
>JBAZCO010000114.1:0-5250 GCA_041654915.1 Clostridia bacterium
GCCTCACGGATTTTATAGCCAATCTTTTCGCCACGCAAATCTACGCTCGCTCTAAACCCAAGCGCATTGAGCCTTACCGCTAGTTCTGACGCATCTCCCGCTGTTCTATCGGTTAAGCTTAGCACACGCACTTGCTCGGGCGCTACCCAAAGTGGCAATGCACCCTTGTATTTTTCCAACAAAAGCGCCATTGTCCGCTCGTAACAGCCTATCGATGTGCGGTGTACAATATAGGGGCGTGCCTTCTCGCCCTTTTCGTCTATATAGGTCATATCGAAGTTTTCGGCAAGGAACATATCTATTTGTATGGTTATCAAGGTATCCTCTTTGCCGTACACATTCTTGATTTGTATGTCTAGCTTTGGACCATAAAAAGCCGCCTCACCTACCCCAACAGAATATTTGAGTCCGATATTGTCAAGAATTTTTTGCATTTCGCCTTCCGCTTGCGCCCAAACGCTCGCATCACCAATATACTTTTTCATATCCTGCGGGTCGCTCTTGGAAAAACGATAGCTTACATCTCCGTCCAGCCCCAATGCCTTTAGCATAAACACCGCTAGGTCTAGAGAGCCTTTAAACTCCTCCTCCATTTGTGCAGGAGTACAAATGATATGCGCCTCGCTAATTGTAAACTGCCTCACCCGTATTAAGCCGTGCATCTCGCCGCTAGACTCGTTGCGGAACAGAGTAGATGTTTCGCTGTATCTTTTGGGTAAGTCACGGTATGACTTTAACCCATTATTATATATGGTATATTGAAAAGGGCAAGTCATAGGACGGAGGGCAAATACTTCCTCATCCTTTTCTTCGTCGCCGATAACAAACATACCGTCCTTGTAGTGTTCCCAATGCCCAGATATTTTGTATAGCTTGCTCTTGGCAAGGTAAGGGGTTTTGGTTGGCAAATAACTCCTCGTCCTCTACAAAACGGGTGAGCGTGCGAAACAGTGTTGCACCCTTTGGCATAAGCAACGGCAAGCCTTGCCCTATGTTTTCGTCCGTCATAAAGTAGCCCAGCTCTCTGCCAAGTTTGTTGTGGTCGCTTGCCCGTGCCTCCTCTACGGCGGCAAGATACTCGTCAAGGGCGGCTTTTTTATCAAAAGATGTGCCGTATATGCGGGTGAGCATTTTGTTTTTCTCACTTCCCCGCCAATAAGCGCCCGTGACAGAAGTGAGCTTGAATGCCTTTATATACCCTGTTGACGGCGCATGCGGTCCTGCACAAAGGTCGCTAAACTCACCCTGCGTATACAATGTGATAACTGCGTCTTTGGGCAATTCTTCAATAAGCTCGGTTTTGTAAACTTCGCCCTGCGCCCCAAAGAGCTTGAGCGCCTCGTCACGGCTGATTTCACTTTTCACCACAGGATGATTTTCCTTGATGATTTTTTTCATCTCCGACTCCACCTCGGGCAGTCCGTCTTTTGTAAAAGGCGTTTCAAACTCAAAGTCATAATAAAATCCGTTATCTATGGAAGGACCTATTGCTATCTTTACAGAAGGATACAATCTTTTTACCGCCTGCGCCAAAATATGGCTGGTCGTGTGGCGGTACGCTTTTTTGCCTTCCTCGCTTGCAAAAGTTAATAACTCTACTGCCGCATCGCTGTTAATGGGGTCGTACATACCCTTTATTTCGCCGTTGACCTTTGCCGAAAGCGATGCCCTAAAAAGCCCGTCACTTATCGACTTGGCTATGTCCGCCGCAGTTGAGCCTGCGGGGAACTCTTTTTTCTCATCTCTAAGAGTGATTATCATATATATTTATCTCCAAAATATCAATAAAATCTAATTTGCTTGTTCTAACTACAAATGGTGGTTACTTGTCTTTTCTTTGGGTTGTAAGCAAAAAATTATCTGCTCCTATGCTGCATCTGTACCGTCGGGAAGTACTCCCGTGCCATAAGCATTTTGGTAGTATGCCGCCTCTAAGCCAATGTAGGCATATGCTCCCGCACTTTGGGGATTGTATACCACCCCTTCGCCTATCTCCGGCTTGGCATCAATTTCTACCGACTCCACTTGTTCCTCGCCCTCGGAGTCCGTTATACGGTTGATTGTTATATCGGATGAAATCTCCGCTACTGCGCCTTGATATGCTATGAAGTTGATTGTGATATCCTCTATTTGCGCCTCACCGTGCATAAGCCCCACAGCGCCGGCAAGCCCTTTGAACATATGTCCGCCCCTTGCATTAAGGATTGCCATATTGGTGAAGTCCTCTGCCGTTGCCACTTCGCCCTCGGCTACAATAAAGCCGCCGTTGGACACGCTATTTATTAGCTTGGAGTCACGCAGTACTCCCACTATTCCGCCGCAATATGCTTGCGCCTTTCTTTCCACAGTTATTTCTATGGTAATATCTTTTATCTCAATCTCCTCAAGTAAACTGCCGTTTGCGGCATATCCTACCGCCCCACCCACACAATAAGAGGGGTTAAGGCTGGTATTGCCCTCGGGGGCAAGCTTGATATCCACAGCTATTTGCGCATTTTTTATCGTTGAGTTATCTGCAAGCCCGAATGCGCCGCCATTGTAGCCGTGCTTTTGAGAGGGTACATTTATTGACGAATCGCCGTTGACTATAATGTTTTGGGTGTCGGTATTGTAAATTATACCTGTTATCCCTCCTGCATAGATGTTGCGGGCATAGATGTTAAATGACGGGTTTACCTCGGCATTTTTTATTGTATTCCTATCGGTAGCGCCTTTGGATATATCTACCGTGCGGATATATCCTGCCGCCGCTCCCGCATAGACATTCTCGAAACTAAACGCAAACTCAAGATAAAAATCATCTAACAACGGGCGCTCTACATAGGTGCGCCTTGCTATCTGGGGAGCGGTTATGGCAAACTCCTCACTGTTAAAACCGTCTATGGTAAACTTGCCCGTGCCATAGCCCACAAGACCGCCCAAATAAGCAATTTTATCTATTACCGCACGCTCGTCATCATTGGATAAAACCTCGGTTTTTAATGCAGGAAACAACTCGATTTCACCGTTTAGGGTGACATTTTTAAACACATTGTCGCCATATGCAAAGCCGGCAAGCCCGCCTACAAAACTAATATCCAATTCTGTGTTAAGTTTGTAGTCAACATCTACTTCTAGGTCGTAAAACGATGCACCGTAGATATATCCAAATATACCGTAATGCCCTGCTTGTAGCTGGGCATAACTGTCGTTGTGTACTTTTAGGGTTATCATGTGGTTATTGCCGTTTAGCCTGCCTCTAAAAGAGTTATCTATGCTGCCGCCTATTGGCTGCCAATTATCGCCGTCTAGCGTTATGTCTGCGGTTAGGTTGAATGTAGCCTCGTCGTAGTCTGCTCCTAGTCTATTGGCTATATCTAAAAAGTCGGCGGCGGTAGCGATATCATAGCTAACCGCCCCCTTGTGTGTGTCAACTTCATTATTACACGATGTCAGTGCGATAGCAGCTACAAGTGACATGATAATAACTATGACGGCTTGAACTTTTTTACTCATAACTCAAAAATTATCCTATTGCTTTAATAAAGTCTAAAATATCGGCGTAGACCTCCGCCCTATTGATTTCGTTAATAATTTCGTGGCGAGCGCCGTCGTAAACATTATACTTTACCGAGGTGAACCCTTTACCCAAATAGAACTCATATAGTTTGTTTGCCAATATGCCCTTGTTTGATACGGGGTCGTCGCTGCCGATTGCTATTAGAATGGGAATATCCTTAGCTATTTGGTCATAACCATCGCTGTACATAGATGTTACTCCTGTGAAAAAGCTCTTGTAAAAGCCCAAGGATAGCGGATAGCCGCAATATTCGTCCGCCTCATATTTTGCAACCTGTTCTTTGTCACGGGAGAGCCATGCAAATTTTTGCCCTTGCACCTCAAAGGGCTTGTTGTAAGCACCAAAGCTCATTTTGTCTATAAGATGCCCTGTTTTGTCCGCCCCCATTATTGCCGTTTGCAGAGAGGCAATAGCCTTGCCAGCTTGCAATAGCGGAGTTTTCATATAGGCTGTGCCGGATAGCACCAGTCCTTTTATGGAACTGCTGTACAACTCCAAAAACCTTTGGGATAGAAAACTGCCGTAGCTATGCCCAAATAACACTACATCCAGCTCGTAAGTTTGTTTGGTGTAGTCTACAAGCGTCTTCATATCTTGCACGGTTTGAAAAAAGCTGTCGCCGTCTGTCAAGCCTTTAGCCCCGGCGCTGTTGTGGCGATGCGCTCGGTGGTCGTCGGCAAGCACTACATAGCCGTTTTCGTTGAGGAAAGCGGCAAAATCGGCATATCTTTCCGAATGTTCCGCCATACCGTGGCTGATTACTACTGCGCCGACTTTGTTTTCAACATCGTCCCAAACGCTTACATTGACTTTCTTGCCGTCAAATGTGTCTAATTTTATTGAATGCATATAATATCCTCCTATCTTACCACTATTATATGATAGAAAACTTTAGTATATAATAACACTTTTACGAATATAATACAAGTATTAAAATATATATTTGCGAATTATTGGGAGGCAATAGTATGGCGGGCATAGCACTCACGGGCGGCGGAACGGCAGGACATATTATGCCGTGTCTTGCGCTTTTACCCGAACTAAAAAAGAAATTTGATAAAATAATTTATTTAGGCGGGGGCGGAATGGAGAAAGAACTTGCCCCAAAGTACGGCTTGCCTTTTTTTCAAACCGAAGTGATTAGGTTAGAGCGACTAAAGATTTGGAAAAATATAAAGATTCCCTTCGTGCTAAAAAAAGCCGCAGAGGACGCCGCTCAAATACTAGAACAAGAAAAAATTGATGTTGTCTTTAGCAAGGGCGGATATGCCGCCCTGCCCTGTTGTTTTGCGGCAAAAAAATTGAAAATCCCGCTAATCGTTCACGAGAGCGACTATACTATGGGTGTTGCCAACAAGCTTACCGCCCGCTTTGCTAGGCACATTCTAACTTCCTTTCCCGAAACCAAGGGCGGAGAATATATTGGTAATCCTATAAGAGAAGAAATACTTGCAGGCGACCCAGAGCGTGCCAGAGCAAAGTACAGACTGTCCCACCGCCCATTAATTTTGGTATTTGGCGGAAGTTTGGGAGCGGAGGCAATAAACCGTGCAGTCTATGCCGCCGCCTCCCAATTGGTAAAGACCCACACACTCTTTCACATCACGGGAAAAAGCGGTGTGGCGCAAACAATCAGCGGATACACCCAAACAGATTATGCCGACGATATCGCCGACCTCTATGCCCTAGCG
>JBAZCO010000115.1:0-5231 GCA_041654915.1 Clostridia bacterium
GAGGTCCAATTGGACTTAAAGAACTAACAGGCATAAAATATGTTATTACGGGTGACGGGCAAGTGCGCTAAAGTTGCTTTACTGTAATAATATGAAAATCACTAATCATTGTATGGTGGGTGTTGGCAGTGAAAATATAGTCTGCTCACCAATGCGATAGCATACAATTATGCGATAAAAAAACGACAACTACCGCTTAACTTAAGCGGATGCAAGGAGATACCTTAAATGAAAAAAATAGCGGTCTTGACAAGCGGCGGTGATGCCCCGGGTATGAATGCGGCAATTAGGGCAGTAGTGCGTTATGGCATTAGCCAAGGGCTACGGGTGTTTGGCATAGAGGGCGGTTATGACGGACTAATTAAAGCTCGTCTTGCCGAAATGAACAGCCGTTCGGTGTCGGATACCATTCATAGGGGCGGTACAATACTAAAGACGGCAAGAAGTCCAGAGTTTCGTTCACCCGAGGGTATCGAGAAAGCCCACGATGTACTGCGTGCCTACGGTATAGGCGGTCTTATCGTAATTGGTGGTGACGGCTCTTTTCGTGGTATAAAGGACTTGAAAAATGCCCACAATTTTCCTTGCGTGGGTATCCCCGGCACGATAGATAACGACCTTAGTTATACCGACTTTACTTTGGGGTTTGACACAGCGGTAAATACCGTATTATCGGCTATCAACAATATTCGTGACACAATGACATCGCACGACAGAGCGTGTATTATAGAAGTTATGGGCAGGAAATGCGGCGATATCGCTCTCTATTCGGGGCTTGCAGGCGGCGCAGAGGCAATGATTGTTCCCGAGATACCCTTTAGCATAGACGAGCTTATTGTCCGTATGAAAAAGAATATTATTAAAGGCAAGGTGTCCGACATCATTGTGCTTTCCGAAGGGGTGTGCGACGCAGAGGAATTGAAAAAGAACATCGAAAAACGGCTAGATATCACCTTGCGCACAGTAAAGTTAGGCTATATACAGCGGGGCGGTATGCCCACAATGGCAGACAGGCTGCTTGCGGCAAAATGCGCCGTGCATGCGGTGGACTTATTAAAAGAGGGCGCAATCGGACGAGTTGTGGGAATTAAGGACAACCAAATGGTGGATGTTGATGTGGACGAGGCACTAAATATGAAAAAAGATATCAACAAAGAACTCTACCGCATAGCTAACTTGTTGTCACAGTAGACCAAGGGCTATAATAACCTTATATATAATAAGATATCAATATATAAACAATTAAACACGCTAAAATAGCGGCAAATAATAACAAAAGAAAAGTAGACAAATAAAGGAGGCATTCAAATGAAAAATTTAGTCGGAGCTTGTATTTTTGGACAATCGGGCGGACCTACTTCGGTTATCAACTCAAGCGCAGCGGGCGTCTTTACGGAGGCGCTAAAGCAACCCAACATCACTGCCGTATACGGTGCGGCACACGGCATAAAAGGTATTTTAGAGGAAAACTTTTACGATATATCCAAAGAGGATGCTAAGGAGTTGGAGCTGCTAAAAAACACACCTTCATCTGCCTTGGGTTCGGTGAGGTATAAGCTAAAGAGCGTAGAGCAAGATGACACCGATTACAAGAGGATACTAGAAGTTTTTAAAAAATATAACATCCGTTACTTTTTCTATAATGGCGGAAACGACAGTATGGATACCTGTAACAAGATTTCTAAGTACCTAATGTCCACAGGTTACGAATGTAACATTATAGGCGTGCCTAAGACAATAGACAATGACTTGTTTGGCACAGACCATTGCCCAGGCTACGGCAGTGCGGCAAAATATGTTGCTACAACTATGATGGAGCTAAACCTTGATGCTAAGGTATACGACAAGGGGCAAATAACTATTATTGAGATTATGGGCAGAAACGCCGGTTGGCTCACAGCGGCGGCGGCGCTTGCAAACTACAAAGGATTGGGTGCAGATTTAATTTATCTTCCCGAAGTACCCTTCTGCACAGATAAGTTTATTGCAGATGTCAAGGCAGTTGCCGATAAGAATGGCGGTAAGTGCATAGTTGCTGTATCCGAAGGCATCAAGACCAAGGACGGCGAATATGTAGCAGAGGCTATATCCAATGCAACTAAGACAAAAGACAACTTTGGGCATACCCAATTGGGCGGTCTTGCGGCTTTGCTTGCGGGCTTGGTGTCGGAAAAGCTTGGCGGCAAGGTGCGTGGCATAGAGTTTAGCCTTATGCAAAGATGTGGCGCACACCTGGCAAGCAAGGTGGATGTGGAAGAGGCATTTTTGGCAGGACAGGCGGCTGTGCAAGCGGCTGTTAGCGGCGAAACCGACAAAATGGTTGTGTTTGAGCGTGATATGTCATCCAAAGAATACAAATGCACAACCAAACTTATAGATGTCAGCCTTGCGGCAAATACCGAAAAGGATGTGCCGTTGGAGTGGATAATTAATGACGGTACTATGCTTTCGCAAGAGTTTGTAGACTATGCGCTACCCTTAATTCAAGGCGAATGCAAAGCCCCCCTAGAGGACGGATTGCCCCGCTTTGCCCGTCTTAAAAAAGTGCAGGCAGGCAAAAAGTAGTTTGTTATTAGCAAGCTAAAGTAAAAGTTAGAAACAATATATAAACAAAACAACTCTCAAACAGCGGAAACCAAGGCGAAAATACAATGAAAAAACAAACGCTCAAACTGCTTATTATCATTTTAGCTGCGGTACTTGTCCTCTCGGGCGGTGCGGCGGCGGTGATTTTCACGGTTGTTTTATCGCCCTTGCCCGCTCCCGAGCTATCGGAAGAAGTGTATCCGTCGGGTGAGCCTGCTTATAGCGTGACCTTTATGTGGGAAAGTGTAAAAAACGCATTTGGTTACCGTGTGGAATATAAGTACGACCTCTACCCTGACGAGTTGTATAAGACATCTGTTAAAGCCAATTCCGCCACAGTCGACCGCAAAAAAGGAGTGCTTTCTTGGCGGGTGATGACTTTGGGGCAACGGAAACGGCAGGACAGCGATTTTTCCGATTGGAAAACTTTTGATGTCCCACCAATTCCGCTAGATGCGCCCGCACAGGTGTCCTATGCCGCCTTTTCGGGCGAGTCGGGAGTATATTATCAAATTATTCCCGAAACTTGGAGGAGCGGCTCTTATACTTATTTGTATCAAATCAAAACAATAGAGTTCTACGAGGTGGCAGTAGCCGCACCAGATGTTAGCAAAGAGCTAGCACTAAGGGATACTCGTTTTGTGAGTGCGCAAGAATTTTTGGATGAGGAACACTCATTCCCACCCGCATCAGGAAATTGGACTATATATTATAGGGCGATAAACACAAAGGGCTACTATGGGGAGTTTGGCGGACTGCCCGATGAGCCTATTGAGCTTTTTGAAATATTTGCTCCCAGCCCTTGGGTAGAAGTGACCGTGACGGCAACCTGAGAAATAAAAAATATTTTTAACAACCACTGTCGTTTAACTTAATTGACTTATTGGACAGAACTTGCAAAGACAGGAAAGATAAACAGATATACTTATATGATTAGAACAGACTTGAGAAATATAGCAATAATAGCGCATGTAGACCACGGCAAGACCACCCTTGTAGACGCAATGTTGAGGCAGGGCGGAGTTTTTCGTGATAATCAGGTGGTGCAGGACTGCGTTATGGACAGCAATCCCCTTGAACGGGAGCGTGGAATAACCATACTTGCCAAAAACACTTCGTGCGTGTATAATAATGTTAAGATAAACATTGTGGATACCCCGGGACACGCAGATTTTTCGGGCGAAGTCGAGCGGGTACTCAAAATGATTAACGGCGTTGCCCTTCTTGTGGACTCTTACGAAGGACCTATGCCTCAAACCCGTTTTGTGCTGCAAAAGGCATTAGAAATGGGGCATAAGGTGATAATAGTTATCAATAAAGTGGACAAAGCGGACGCACGGCTTGCCGAAGTATTGGACGAAATATACGAACTGTTGCTAGACCTTAACGCAACTGACGAACAGTTGGAAAGTCCAATAATCTACTGTTCGGGCAGAGAGGGAACAGCGTCATACAGCCCAGATACAGCGGGTGTGGGGCTAAAGCCGTTGTTTGAAACAATAATTTCTCACATTGACCCGCCCAAAGGCGATGCCAATGCGCCTCTGCAAGTATTGGTGTCCTCAATTGACTATAACGACTATGTCGGCAGGATAGCGATAGGGCGTATAGAACGGGGAATTTTGCGTGAAGGGCAAGAAGTAACGGTGTGCAACTATCACTCCGACCAAGTATATAAATCTAAAATCACCAATATATACCAATTTTCAGGACTTGCAAGAGTGGCAGTACAATCCGCCTCGGCGGGGGATGTTGTATCCTTTAGCGGGATTGAAAATGTGACGATAGGGCAAACGGTGTGCGACCCGTCCGCAGTTGAACCGCTAGGTTTTGTAAAAATATCCGAACCCACACTGCAAATGCAGTTTTCGGTAAACGACAGTCCGTTTGCGGGACGGGAAGGGCGGTTTGTCACATCTCGCCAACTTAGGGCAAGACTGTATAAAGAGGTGCTAAAAGATGTATCTTTAAAGGTTGCCGACGGCGAAACTAGCGAAAGTTTTTATGTGTCGGGCAGGGGGGAAATTCACCTGTCCATACTCATAGAAAATATGCGCAGGGAGGGCTATGAGTTCCAAGTATCTATGCCCAAGGTGATAACCAAAGAAATAGACGGCGTACTGTGTGAGCCGTATGCAACGGTAACAATAGAAGTGCCAGAACAGTATGTAAGCGTTGTTATGGACAAAATGGGGCGCAGACAAGGCGAATTGCTCAATATGTTGCCATACAATAATCGTATAAAACTCAACTTTTTGATACCCGAGAGAAGTCTTTTGGGATATCAAAGCGAGATGATGACGGATACCCGAGGCGAGGGCATTGCAAACAGCTTATTTGAGCATTATGCGCCGTCAAAAAAGGCGTTGCAAGAGCGGACGCACGGGGCGCTCATCGCTTACCAAACGGGCGAGGCTGTAACCTACGGACTGTATAATGCACAATCAAGAGGGGTATTATTTATAGAGCCGAGTACGCCCGTATATGCGGGTATGGTTGTGGGGATGTCACCCAAGCAGGACGATTTGGTGGTGAATGTTTGCAAAAAAAAGCATGTTACCAACATTCGTGCCGCAGGCAGTGATGAGGCACTAAGGTTAGAAACTCCTAGAAAGTTTTCTCTTGAGGAGTGTTTGGAGTTTATC
>JBAZCO010000116.1:0-5123 GCA_041654915.1 Clostridia bacterium
AAAATCCTATAAAAAAGTAAGAATAATCCATAAAATCGAAAAAGTCCTGTTAAAAATACGATAAAACAGGGCTTTTTTGCAAAGAAAAACACGGTGTCAATACTGCCTTGACGCCGTGTGTCTATGGCGGAGGAAGAGGGATTCGAACCCCCGTGGGCTTGCACCCAAACGGTTTTCAAGACCGCCCCGTTATGACCGCTTCGGTATTCCTCCATAATTATATTAAGTTAATATTGAATTTAAGGTTAATGGTAATTAGTAGTGCTATTTTAAGGATAGTTTGGTGTTTGCTCTTTGTAGAGGTTGGGCTAATTTGATTTTTAGGAAAAGAGCTTGGACACTACCTTCATTGTGACTATTAATTACGATTACTTTAATATTATTATTGTTTTTTGTAAAAATGTCAACCAATTTGATTTACTTTATAATGGGAATTAGTATACTATATTAATAGGCTATGCGTAAATTAACAAAAAATCAAGGGAATATCATTCTGCTTGCGATTACCGTGGTTTGGGGTTCGGGCTTTGTTATAACCAAGCTTGTACTCTCAGCCGGGATTCCTGCGGGCTTGCTTACAGCTTTTAGGGGAGCGGGTCTTATGCTACTCTCCTTTTTGTTTTTTCACAAAAAAATTATTAAATCTAAGAAAAAGGATGTGCTTGTTGGACTTGTAGCGGGGATTACCAATGCCATCGCTTTTATTTTTCAAACAGTGGGGCTAGTCTTTACCACCCCTACAATAAGTGGCTTTTTGACGATAATGCACATCCTTTTTGTTCCCGTTATCGCTATGATTTTTTACCGCAAAAAACTCGCCCCACAAATGTATCCCGCCATCATAATCGCATTTATCGGCACGCTTGTGATAACCAATGTTTCTTTCTCTAGTTTTCGAATGGGCATAGGTGAATGGCTGTCGCTTGCAGGGGCATTGTCTTTTGCAATATCAATTGCGTTTATCGGCAACAGCGCCGTGGATACTCCGCCCGAAGTTATTGGCTTTTGGATGGGTGTTTGCCAATTTGCGGTGAGCTTTGCATACTTTTTGATAGCCGATAAAGGCGTGGTGGGTGAAGTGGATTGGCGAATTGTAATATTGCCTATTTTATATTTGTCGTTGATAGGAACTTTTGCCGCCACAAACGGACAAGTGCTTGCTCAAAAATCGGTGGATGAAACCACGGCTGCCATCATTATGAGTATGGAGGCAGTTTTTGGCGCTGTTATTTCTTTGATATTTGGCTATGATGTTTTTAGCGTCCGCTTATTAGCGGGGGGTCTTCTCATATTCGCTGGGGTGCTTGTCGCAATTGTAAATTTTAGAAAACTCTTTAAAATTAAGCTAAAATAGCTTGCCCTCAACACAGCTTGCGATAAAATATAAGTAAATTTTTGGAATTTAAGTAATTTTTTGTAGCTTTCATATTTACATTTTAATTCTTTATGTTATACTGATACCGTATAATAAAATATTATTAAGTAATATCTTAAAATTATAATTCATTTTTTGAGGATGGACAGGACTATGAAAAAAGAATTTACTTCCACCGATTCTTATCGTGGTGACGGGCGCAATCCACTTTCGCTTGTTGAACCCGATATTGCGGGTCACGAGGCACGGCAAGCTCTTTATCGTAAGAAGAGGGTGAATATCGCAATAGTTAGTGTGATACTCTGTCTTGTGGTGATAGCGAGTGCAGTCTTTGCGCTGTACACTGCGACTGATTTGTTCAAGACCCAAGACGACCCTGCCGATTTAGCTATCGATAAGGACGACGACGGCTTGGTGAAAACTACGGTGGTTGATTTAGCCTCATTCGAGGCAGTCAAGAACGGCGATTATTCTGCCTTTAAGGGAATTAATGTTTCGGAGATTGCCGAGTTACAGCCCTTCCTTATTGGATACAGATTAGAAGTCATTGATGAGAGTGTGGCTAAAATCATTAGCGGTATGCTATATGGATTGCGCCCCGGTACTACTCTTGTAGAAATCTATTCAATGGATGGAAAAAAAGTAAACTCTTTTGCCTTGCAAGTGCTGGATGCAAAAGGCAAGCTTTATTATAATGTTGTCTTTGAGTATCCAAATGCTGACCCCGTTGTATACGAGGTTATAAGTGGACGCACCCTAAACGAACATAATTTTGAACTACCTACTCTGCCGGCAAGGACGGGCTATATTCCTGCGCATTGGGAGTTAGATGGTGAAAAGTTCTTCCCCACCGAAAAAATTGAGAGTGATATTACTCTTTCGGTAAAGTGGAACACGGTGGCGGTAATATTTAATGCCGTACCCAACCTAAGCGGACAATACATAGAGTTTTTTGAACACGACCTAAGTCAATACGCTAGTTATGGCTCGGGCGATTTTAATTTTGAGGCGGCATCCACATTGCCCTCTGGGCTTAAATTGGAGGCTGACGGAAGATTGGTTGGCTACCCCACTAATGTAATAATGAGCGGCACGCCTGCAAAACCCCAATTTTTCTCCTTTGATGTTAAGGTTATTGACGCAGTTAACGATACCGCCGATGTGGTATCAATGAATTTCAAGGCAATGCCAAGAGTTGCCGACATAGTATTCTCCGGCTTTAATCTCACTTACAACGGCGGAGCGCAAACCATAGGAGTAAGCATTCAAAACCTTGCCATAGAGGATGCGGGACAAGTTTCGGTAATGCTAGATTATGGCGCAAACAAAGCGTCGGTAAAAAATGCCGACAACTATACGGCAACAGCAGTTGCTCTGCAAGGCGCAAGAGCGCATTGCTATACTCTCCCCGAGGAGACAGTAGCCAAGTCCTTTACTGTTCAACCTTATACGGCGGAGATTCATTATTACTCATCCAATATTAATGACCAAAACTTTAATTTAATATATAATGCAAAACCCCAAACAATTTTTGCCGAGGTTGTAAATGTATTTGACGGCGATACCGCTAATATAACTCTTGGTTATAGCTTATCAGATGCCGAGCGTATAGCTGTGCAAAACGGAATAACCGCCTCTGTGCTTACAATCGACAACCCCAACTACATAATCAAGAACAATCAGCCAAACAAGGTATTTAATATTGTTAAGGCGGAACTCAATGTTGTGGTGCATCCTGCAATAAAAGTTTATAATAAAGGAGCAGACCCCGTTTTCGCATTTGATATCACGGGCGAACAGTCGGATATAGACGACCGTTCGGAAGAAGATATGTTGAGAAACATATTAAAAGACTGCATTCAGAGAGCGGCAGGGGAGAATGTTGGTGCATATGCGCTTACCATTAATCCCGCAACATCATCCGACCCGCAGTTGAAAAATTATGAAATAAGCGTTATCCCATCTACACTAATGATAACCAAGCGTTCGGTAGGCATTGTTGCAAGCGAAGAAATTGTAAAGACCTATGACGGCAGCGACAGTGTTAATATGGACGCCCTTATGTTTGCCGAAGAAAATATAGTGGACGGCACAGGCAAACTTGTTGCCGATGCGGACTTGCTAAGCTTTAGCGCTAAGTATGAGGCGGCGGGAGCATCTCAAAACGATATTCCTGTTGCTATCACCCTTTCCGGAGTTGCCAAAGGTAACTACGAGCTAGTGGGCGAGTACACGGGCAGGATAGAAAAGTTTGAGATTAACACACTTCAAGGTGTATCTGCATCCAACAAAGTATACGACAATACCTTTACCGCAACAGTTAACCTTAAAGCAAAGGGTGTTGGCGGTGTGGATATTCCGCTCACTGGGATTTCTGCCGCATTTGAAAACAGCTATGTAGGCACTCATAATATAAATATATTTGCCGCACAAGTAGCGGGAGCGGATGAAAGCAACTACACAGTTACCGCCACGGCGCTTGAATCGGTGGCATTGAGCGCAACCATAGAGCCTCGTGAAGTAAATCTTAACACTGCCGAAGTTGCATTTGTAAAGTATTATGACGGCACAACCAATCTGCCTGAAAATATTAATTACCGTGCGATACTAGGTGTAATAGACGGCACGGTGCTTGAGTTTATAGGCAGCTTTGCTAGCGCAACTGCGGGCGAGGATAAAACGCTTGTGCTTGAGTTAGACCCTGCAACCAACCCCAATGAAAATTATGTGTTGGCAGGCGTGTACAAAGGCACGATAGATAAAAAGAATGTGTTCCTAAACGGAGCAGTTAGCAAGGAATATGATGCGTCCACCGACTTGCCCGCTATTGAGCTACTAGGCTTGGTAGAAGGTGACGAAATGGATGTAACTGTTAGCGGTAGTTATGCCGACAAAAACGCAGGGGAAAACAAGACAGTTACCCTCAACCTAGGCGGCGGCAAGGCGGCTAACTATAACTTAATATTTGGAGGCAAGGGGAGAATTGCCGCTAAGATAATTACTGTAACCAGTGATTTCAATAAAATATATGACGGCACAACCGTGTTTAACAATGCGCTCACCCTAAACGGCGTGATTAGCGGCGACATAGTGAACTATGATGCGGCATACACATCCAAAGCGGCAACCTTAGCGACTGTAACCGTAACCCTAGTTGGGCTGGACGCTAGCAACTATGTACTTGAGTCTGCATCCTTTGCAGGTGAGATAGCCAAAGCAGTAATCACGCTGGAATCTTTTGCTGCACTGAACAAAGTGTATGACGGCACGACTTCGGCAGTTTATGCTAGCCCTGTATTTAGTGGTAAAATCTCTGGCGATGATGTGGCAGTTAGCGGCATTGAGCCTAAGTTTGATGACAAAAATATCGGTACGGATAAGCTGGTTGCCATTGACACGACAGACCTATTTTTAACGGGTGCAGATAACGCTAACTATTATATTGATAATAATATTATTACTACTACCGCTAATATAACAAAGGCAACTGTTGCAATAAGCGGCAATTTCGATAAGTTCTTTGACAACACCGCACAATTTACAAACGCACTTACCTTGAACGGCGTTGTTGCGGGCGACGAAGTTGGATACTTTGCAGAATACGCATCCAAAGACGCCGCTGCGAATATAGCAGTAAACATAACATTAAACGGCGCAGACAGCGGCAACTACACGCTTGCTACAAGCTACACAGGCAAGATAAACCAAGCAGTTATCACGGGAATAACAGGTGTGGCGGCAAACAGCA
>JBAZCO010000117.1:0-5122 GCA_041654915.1 Clostridia bacterium
TATCCATACATCGGTGGGGAAAGCGTCGGTACGGTGGTAAGCAAATAGCAATATGCAGTCTGCCACTTTTTGCCCTACGCCGAACAGGCTCTGGAGATGTTTTTTTGCCGTTTGAGTGTCCATGCTCGATAGTTCTAGGTTGAACCCGTTATGGAGCGCCTTAGCGGTCTTGGCAAGATATTCTGCCCTGTATCCCGCACCAATGGAGCGATAGAAGTCCGCCCCTGCCGAGGACAGCGCCTCGATAGTCGGGAAGGCGTGGTATCCGCCCATATCTTCCCCGAGAGAATTGCATAGTCTATCCAAAATGAGTCGAATGCGGGGAATGTTGTTATTTGCCGATATTATAAATGAAATTATTGTTTCGGCAGGGTCTTGGTTGAGTATACGGATGCCGCTGCCATAATTTATAGCTTTTTGTAAGTTTGGGTAACCCGACAAGGCAAGTTTGATTGCGCTATAATTACGGTTTAGGTCAAAGTAGTTTATGAAGTAGTCCGTATTATTTGAATCAATTATAACACGGGTCTTATCATAAATCAAGCTACAAATATATTTTTTGGAAAAAACTTTGTAGCCTGTGTCTGTTTGTGAGAAACGGAAGGTTTGACCGCACTCCAATATATGCTTTGGGTTGAAATCTTTTAGGTCGTCAACAATAATTTTGCCGTCTGGGTTACTGTAAAACATTGTGCGGTAGCCCTTAGCAGGCAAAACGCTTTTTACGCTTCAGCGTAAACGCTAACCTGCTTGTTATCACGCCCTTTTCTTTCAAAGCGCACAACTCCGTCTACCAAAGCAAACAGGGTGTGGTCTTTGCCCACTCCAACATTATTGCCGGGATGAAACTTTGTACCTCTTTGACGCACTAAAATATTGCCGGCAAGCACAAACTGCCCGTCAGCTCTTTTTAGCCCAAGCCTTTGAGCATTGCTATCACGCCCGTTTCTAGTACTTCCGCCGCCCTTCTTTTGGGCGAATAATTGAATATTAATAAACATTTTCGATTTCCTCCAATTTGATGTGAGAGGGGTATCCGCTTTGCAAATCTTTTACCGCTAGGCGCATAGTTGCTAGTATTACATCTGCCGCCTTGCGCTCGTCGTCATTATTGGTGACGACTGCAAACTTGAGATAACCCTCACGGGTGGTTTTTTTCACCTCTGCCTTAGCAACTTGCACTAGCCCCAACAGTGCTGTTTGAACTATTGCAGAAACTGCTGCGCATACAATATCTTTGCCACTTTCGGCATAGCCTGTATGCCCTTTGCTTTCTACTGCGACTATATGCCCGTCGGCAAAGAATAGCTTTACCCTCGTCATAGGTTTGTTATCCGGCTATTTCTGTTATTTTTAGCTCGGTATACGGTTGTCTGTGACCTTGTCTTTTGCGAATATTCTTTTTGGGCTTATAGGTAAAAATGTTGAGTTTTGGTCCACGACCAATGAATGTAACTTCTGCGCTTGCAAAAGCATCTTTTACCGCATCGCCTACTAAAACTTCGCCGTCCTTATTTAACATAAGGACTTCTAACTTTACCGTAGAGCCAAGCTCGGCGTCTAAAAGTTCTACCTTTAGCACATCGCCCGCTGCTACCTTGTATTGTTTTCCGCCAGTTTTAATGATTGCGTACATAGAAAACTACCTCCCTTTAGGACTCGCCGATAAGGCGGCGCATATTGCGCTCTTTTACCACCTTTTTCGTGCGGCTTTATTAGATTATCATATTATATTAATAATTGCAAGAAAAAACCTGCAATTTTTACTCAACTCAAATATTTTTCCCTAGCTTTGGGTAACCTAAACGGCATTTAGCGTTATTTGCCACATTTGACACTCGCCTAGCGGCTAATTTGTATATTCCCTAAGTCTATAAGGAATTGAAAGTTGAGCCTATAACTTGCATTTTGTTATTTTAGAAGTAGCGCCGCCGCCCCAAGAATGCCCGCATCGTTTAGAAGTTCTGCTTTTATCACTTTTACATCGGGGTTACGCTTGCCGCCATAACTATAATAACTTACCAACCGTTGCAGCCTTTTTATTAGATAGTCGCCTTCGTTGGATATACCGCCGCCAATAATTAATGCCGTGGGGCGGAATATATTAACAAGACTTACCAACCCTTCGGCTATGTATCTTACATATCTTTTTACCACAGCTTTGCCTGCGGGGTCGTTTGCCCTTGCTGCAACAAATGCCGTGCGCCCCGAAACCTTTCCCTCCTCAGCAATGGTTTTGGCTAACAGGCTATTTGGATATTTTTCCGCCGCCCGCTTGGTTTGGCGAATGAGCGCTGTTGCCGAGGCATAAGCCTCCCAACATCCCCTCTTGCCGCAGGTGCATAATTCTCCGCCAAGCACAAGGCACATATGCCCTGCCTCTGCTCCTGCTCCGCCTTGACCTTCAAATATTTTACCGTCCAAAATAATACCGCTGCCAACACCTGTTCCCAGCGTGACAAATATAATATTGTCCATACCCTTGGCGCTGCCAAAAGCAACCTCGCCCAATGCGGCGCAGTTTGCATCATTGCCAATCTGCACGGGAAGTGATATATGCTTTTTTAGCTCTGCTACAATGGGAACATTTTCAAAATTAATATTGTTGGCATAGGTTATCACACCCGTTTGATTATTAATAGTGCCAGGTACGCCTATGCCAACACCCTTGATATCCTCTAATTTTACACCGCTTTTTTCGGATAATGAGCGGCAAAGCTTAGCTATATCCGCTATCATCACAGTCGGGTCTTCTGTGGGATTGGTTTTAAAGCTGTCTTTAACATAAATCTTTCCCGTTGCGTCCACCAGACCGCCCTTTACCGACATTCCGCCGATATCTATGCCAATATAATACATATCATTCTCCTTATAAAGTGGTTTGAATTATTTTTAGATTGCCGGAAAGGGTAACATTCAGCCCCGCTGGCACAAGAAAAGTATCCCCTTTGGTTATGGGGTAGCCGTTATCAAAACTACCCTCGCCGCAAACAGCAGTAACAGCAACAAATGAAGTGGGATGAGAAATAGGATATTCCCCGCTAATTTCAACTTCTTTAACATTGAAGTACTCACAAGACGACAGCGCCCGCACGGCAAAACCCGCCTCCTCATACCTATCATATTCTCTTGTTTGCTCGGGAACTTTAGTGTGGGTTTTATCTATTACTTGCAGCGCCTTTTCTATGTGCAGTTCTCTCTCACGCCCATTTGCATCCTTTCTCCCATAGTCATAAAGGCGATAGGTGATACTGCTGCTTTCTTGTACCTCAATAATAGTGACGCCCGCCAAAATAGCGTGTACAGTACCCGAAGGCACAAAAAAGGTATCCCCTTCGGCGACTTCCACACGATTTAGCAGTTCTGTAAGTGTACCTGTCTTTATGCACTCCCTTAGCTCCTCCTCGGTGGTATCCTTGTTAAAGCCGTAATATATTGCCGCTCCCTCATCCGCCTCTGCAACATACCACATCTCTGTTTTGCCAAGTTCGTGTTCGTTTATCAGCGCAAACTCATCATTAGGATGCACTTGAACGGATAGGTCTTTTGTTGCATCTATAATCTTAATAAGCAGTGGAAAAACCGAAAACAAGTCCGCTTTTTCGCCCAAAAGGTCGGGGAATATTTCTTGAAGTTCTAAAATAGTAAAGCCTCTGTACTTACCAGAGGCAACAATGCTCTCGCATTTGGGAAAAGCGGAAAGCTCCCAACTCTCGGCAATACGGGACATTGGTGAGGTTTTACCCCATTTTTCCATAAGCTTTGTGCCGCCCCAAATATAATCCCTTAAAAAGGGTTTCATTTTGATAGGGTAAGAAAAACCTTTCATAACACTTTTAAAACCTTGAGTTTATTTTATTTATTATACCAAAAAAACCCACAAAAGTCAAGATAAAAGCCTACACCCGTTTTCCTAACAAAAAACGGCTATCTAAAGATTTTCTTGTGTTTCTATTTGTGTGATTTTGTCCACCCGTTTACTATGCCTGCCGCCCTCAAACTCGGTGGTGAAAAACTTGTTTACTATTTCTCGGGCGGTTTCGGGAGTGGTGATGCGCCCGCCCAAAGCAATAATGTTTGCATTGTTATGCGCCGCCGACATCTCTGCCGAAAAAACATCGGTTATATGCGCACATCTTATCCCCCTCACTTTGTTGGCGGCTATGGAAATGCCAATGCCTGTGCCGCAAATAAGCACGCCCTTGTCAGCCTCGCCCGACACCACTGCCTTAGCCACCTTATAGGCAAAGTCGGGGTAGTCCACCGACCCGCTGCCGTGAGTGCCAAAGTCAACTATGCTATACCCAAGCTCGTTAATGGCATCTACTACTGTTGGTTTCAAGTTGATGCCGCCGTGGTCACATCCTATTGCTATTTTCATAACACCCTCCATTTTTTATTTTATGGCTTAAATTTTCAAGTTTATCGTCTTTTTTTGCAATTAGAGGCGATTTTTACTATATAATATTGCCGCCCGCCGATTTGATTATCCTGTTGTTTAGCGCCGTGTACCGCCCGCCGTGAGGAAAATATTCTATGATGATAAAGTCATATTCCTTTTCCGCCCCCCTGAGAGAGGAAAAAAGTATGCTCATATGCTCATCTGCCGTTTTTCCTAAGGAAAGCACTTGCCGCCCCTCGCTGCCTAAAACAAAAGCTTCACTGCCGATAATCACGGGATTAAAGCCCTCTTCCTTTAGAGAGTCGTAGCGCCTAAGAGCGGCTTTTGCGTCTTTTGTAGCTACAACAGGACACTTGGGCGCATAGTGGCGGTACTTCATACCGGGCGACTCGGCTATAACAACCTCGCCTTTATGGTTTATTACCTCTCCCAACACTTCGCTAAGCTCCTCTGCTGTTACCCAGCCAGGACGCAATACAACAGGCACTTTTTTTGTTAAGTCAAGTACGGTGCTTTCAATTCCCACTTGTGTTTTGCCGCCGTCTAATATTAAGGGTATTTTCCCCCTCAAATCCTCATAGACATGGATAGCCTCGGTGGGGCTTAGCCCTCCGCTTATGTTTGCCGACGGTGCGGCAAGCGGCACTCCGCTCTTTTCAATTAGTTCAAGCGCCAACTTATGGCGGGGAATTCTCACCCCAACCGTATCCAATCCGCCCG
>JBAZCO010000118.1:0-5090 GCA_041654915.1 Clostridia bacterium
ATAAGTCCGTTCAACTCTTTCCTATTACTTCAAGGGCTAGAGACGCTTTCCCTTAGAGTAGAGCGGCATATTTATAACACCATTAAGGTGGTAGAGTATTTACAAACCCAACCAAAGGTAGTAAAGATTAATCACCCATCTCTAGCGGATAACCCAAGCTACGCAAACTACAAAAAATATTTCCCCAAAGACGGCGGCTCAATTTTCACCTTTGAGATAGCAGGCGGCAAAGAGGCGGCGCAAGCTTTTATCGACAAGCTAAAAATATTCTCTCTGCTTGCCAATGTAGCGGACGCTAAGTCACTAGTTATACATCCCGCATCAACAACTCACTCACAAATGACAGAGGATGAACTAAAATATTCGGGTATTGGGCAAAGCACGATAAGGCTGTCAATCGGGCTTGAACATATTGACGATATCATTGCCGACCTCGACAACGCTTTTAACGGATAATATTTTATAATAATAAAAGACAAACTGCTAACGGATAAGATTTATAATAGTAAAAGACAAACTGCCTTAAACGGAGCTAAAAAGAGCAGCTAGTTTATGGCAGGGTTTTGGAATAATTTGTGTTTTGACAATTGTGCATATTTAATTGTAAAATTGTTATGACACTATGAACAAGAAACTTTTAATCATCTTAATAATATTTGCTTTAGCGGTGTACCTATTGTATGGGTGCGCTGCTTTTGGCGAACACAGCGAACTTGATTTAGGCGAGCCTCTAACCGTGGGCGATACGGACGGGGGCTATGGGGATTCTATTGCAAACGATAATGAGCAGGGCGAAAACCACAGCGGGAATGAGCAGGGCGAAAGCCACAGCGGGAGCAATGGCGGAACGGGTGACAATACCACTCCTAACGAAAACGGAACAGAAAACAACAACTCCAACCCAGCGCCAAAAGAGCAAAATACCAATGTTGCAATATACATCAAGGCATCTGTTTCGGTAAATATCAGGAGCGGTGCGGGTACTGGGTACGCTGTTGTTGGCAAAATGGACAGGAGCGATATGCTAGCCTATAAGGGTAAGAGCGGTGCTTGGTATAAAACAGTATACAAGGAAAAAACTGCCTATGTCTCCACCCTATATACTCAATTATTTGAAATCGATGAGGGTACAAGCGCTGTGGAGGCAGTAATTGCATTTGGGCAAACGCTCCTTGGCTATCCCTATGTTTGGGGTGCTGAAAGGTATCATTGGGGCAACTCTAATCTAAACGCCAATTTTGCAAACGGGAAGTTTGATTGTTCATCTTTTACCCAATACATATACTATATTAAAGCTGGGGTTGTGCTTAATTTAACCACCCGTACCCAAGTATCGCAAGGCGTGGCGGTAGAAAAGCAGCAAATAAAAAGAGGTGACCTATTGTTTTTTACCAATAGCAGCCGCCGCAACTTGACGGGAACAGAGCGGGTGGGGCATGTAGCAGTATATCTTGGCAGGAACTACATATTGCATACGGCATCCGACCACGCAGTAATAGAGGAAATTTCTCCCAACCGTTGGAAAGACTACATAACCGCCCGCAGAGTATTATAACAAAAAGCCTATTGGTAAAACACCAAAGAGTATTATAACAAAAAGCCTATTGGGGAAAACACCAATAGGCTTTGTTTAATTGTAGTTATTTTTAATATTTATATGTTATTTTACGCTATACAATAAATCAAAGTAAGTTGGGTATGCCCAATGTTTTTTAGCGGTTAGAGATTCAAGTTCGTCTGCGCTCTCTCTAAGTTGCGCCATTTTGGCAAAGACATTGTTGCGGTAATATCTTGCGCATTGCAAATGCTCGCAAGCATCTTTTGCTCCCTCTAAGCTAGCTTCCAAAGCTTCTAGATTTTTGTAAAATTGGGTGGTCAGATTGGACATTTTCATAAGCAGTATTTCTTCCGCCTCTGTGCTAATCCTAGCGCCAAGCTGCCTTTTGGCGGCGGCAGTTTGCGCAAGCTCTTTTTGATAGCTTAGGACAGATGGAAAAATCTCTTTTTTAGCCATTTTTATCATTGTAAGCGCCTCAATATGTATGGTCTTGCAATAACTTTCCAACATAATTTCGTAGCGTGAGCGCAGTTCGGTTTCGGTAAAAACCCCTTGCCTAGCATACATATCAATATTTTTTTGCGCCACATAGTAGGGCAAGGCATCTACCGTAGATTGCAGGTTAAGGAGTCCTCTTTTTTTAGCTTCGGCTACCCATTCTTCCGAATAGTTGTTGCCATTAAAAATAATGCGCTTGTGTTCCCTAATAGTCTTTCTTATTAAAGCGGATAAATCCTCTTTAAAGTTGGTGCTTTTTTCTAGGATATCAGCAAAGTGGGAAAGCTCCTCTGCTGCAATGCTGTTTAGCGTGATATTAGGACCTGCAACCGAAAAGGCAGAGCCTACCATACGAAATTCAAACTTATTCCCCGTGAATGCAAATGGTGATGTGCGGTTGCGGTCGGTTGTATCTTTGGGAAACTCGGGCAGGACATCTACGCCTATTTCCATTGGCGTCTTTTTCCTGCCGTTGTAAGTTACGCCAGCATCTATTGCATCTAGGATTTCGGTAAGCTCCTCGCCTAAAAATATGGATACGATAGCGGGAGGCGCTTCGTTTGCACCCAAACGGTGGTCGTTGCCAGCGCTAGCCACGGATACCCGCAATAAATCTTGGTATTTATCTACTGCTTTTATTACAGCCATTAGAAATAATAAAAATTGCGCATTTTCGTAGGGAGTATCACCCGGCTCTAGCAGATTTACCCCTTTGTCGGTAGCAAGCGACCAATTGTTATGTTTGCCGCTGCCGTTTATCCCCGCAAACGGCTTTTCGTGCAGTAGGCAGGCGAGGTTATGTTTGGCAGCAAGGCTTTTCATAAGCTCCATTGTAAGTTGGTTGTGGTCGGTGGCAATATTTGTTGTGGTGAATATGGGGGCAAGTTCGTGTTGGGCGGGTGCTACTTCGTTGTGTTTGGTCTTTGCCAACACGCCAAGTTTCCAAAGTTCCTCGTCCAACTCTCGCATAAATGCCGCAACTCTATGTTTTATAGCGCCAAAATAGTGGTCTTCCAACTCCTGACCTTTGGGAGGGCGTGCGCCAAATAGCGTTCTCCCGCAGTTAATTAGGTCGACTCTCTTGTTATAGGCATCTTTATCTATAAGAAAATATTCTTGTTCTGGTCCAACTGTTGTGATTACCCTTGCTACATTATCTTTACCAAACAATTTGAGAATGCGCCTAGCCTCTCTGTCTATTGCTTGCATAGAGCGGAGCAGGGGGGTTTTTTTGTCTAGCGCATCGCCGCTGTAAGAGCAGAATGCGGTGGGGATATATAATGTGGTTTCTTTAATAAAAGCATAAGATGTGGGATCCCACGCAGTATAGCCCCGTGCCTCAAAGGTCGCCCTAAGACCGCCGGAAGGGAAGCTTGATGCGTCTGGTTCGCCCTGCACAAGCGATTGCCCCGAAAATTCCATTATCACCCCGCCTTCTTTGGTGGGAGTGATAAAGCTATCGTGTTTTTCGGCGGTGATGCCCGTCATTGGCTGAAACCAATGGGTAAAGTGTGTTGCGCCTTTTTCTATTGCCCAATCCTTCATTGCCGATGCAACTATGCTGGCAACTTCGGGGCATAGGCGGGCGCTAGTTCTCACACACATACGCAATTCTTTGTAAGTTTCTCTTGGCAGCCTCTCTCGCATAACTTTGTCGTTAAAGACTTGGGATGCGAACAATTCGGGAATATTGTGCATAGCTTACTCCTTCTATAAAACAAGCGCAACGATACCGCCACGCCTTGCTAATATAAAGGAAATTATATATTAAATACTTTATTATGTCAAGAAAATTAATATATTAATAAAATTATGCAATATAAATAAAGCTTAATTCATTTTAATTATTTTTGAAATTTTCTTGCTAATATTTGTGACAGCATAGCGGATTTGTGATATCATAGTAGCTAAGTGTTTTTTGCTTTAAGCTTTTCTTGGTAGATATTGTCCTGCTAAAAAAACTTGAGGCATCCGCAAAAAAATATTTGTATAATAGTGGAAAATTGGCTTGTAAGGTGTTATAATATTATGGTGGTTGCGGGAAATAAACGCATAAACAAATCCAAGGAGAATTAACTTATGACAAAGTATATTTTTGTGACCGGAGGAGTTGTGTCTGGGTTAGGCAAGGGCATCACCGCCGCATCGCTTGGGCGACTGCTCAAAATGCGTGGGCTAAAAGTAGCCGCACAAAAACTAGACCCTTATATGAATGTAGACCCCGGTACAATGAGTCCCTTTCAGCACGGCGAAGTTTTTGTTACCGACGACGGAGCAGAAGCGGATTTAGACTTAGGTCATTACGAAAGATTTATAGATGAAAACTTAAATAAATATTCCAACCTAACCTCGGGTAAAGTTTATTGGTCTGTCCTCAATAAGGAGAGAAACGGCGAATACTTGGGGGAAACCGTGCAGACGATACCCCATGTGACAACCGAAATTAAGGATTTTATTTTTGCCAACGCAAAGTCCACCAAAGCCGATGTGATGATAACCGAAATTGGCGGCACAATTGGCGACATAGAGAGCCAGCCTTTTCTTGAGGCGATAAGACAAATAGCAATAGAGATAGGGCGCAAAAACTGCTTGTTTATTCATGTTACGCTTGTCCCCTACATAAAAGGCTCTAATGAACACAAATCCAAACCCACCCAGCACTCGGTAAAAGAGCTGCAATCTTTGGGTATCGCTCCCGACATTATAGTAACACGCTCCGATGAGCCTATTGAAAAATCGATAATGCAAAAAATATCACTGTTTTGCAATGTTAGACCCGATTGTGTTATTGAAAACATCACTCTATCCTCCTTGTATTATGCTCCTGTTATGTTGCATCGCAACGGGTTGGACAAAGTTGTATGCCGTGGGCTTAGGCTAAAGACCCCCGAGCCAGATATGACAGCGTGGGAGGAAATGCTTGGCAGAATAGAAAGGCGTGATAAAAAAGTAAAGATAGCATTGGTGGGAAAGTATGTAAAGCTGCATGATGCTTATCTTTCTGTGGCGGAGGCTTTGCGTCACGCAGGTTATG
>JBAZCO010000119.1:0-4895 GCA_041654915.1 Clostridia bacterium
TAGCGGGTCTGTTGGGTCACCGTCTGTTGGATCGCCGTCCGTGGGGTCACCATCGGTAGGGTCGCCAGGGTCTACGGGCTGTTGATTATTGTCGATAGGCTCGGCAGGGTCTTGAGTTAGTACCGCCGCTGTTATCATACCGCCAATAGCCAAAATACATACTGCCATAATAATATAGTACATATTTCTCTTAAAGAAAGATTTGAACTTGCTGTTTTTAGCATATTTTTTGTCCATTTAAATTAACCTCCACTCGCTTATAGCTTGATTGTTTACGGGTATTATTCACAAAAAAAACCTCCTTATACATAAAAAATAAATTTGTGAAAACTTTTTAATAACTTCCTAAAATAACCGGCGTACCCGCCGTGATTACCTCTCCTCGCCTTGCAATTTGCAAGTTGACCTTCTGCCCATCCAAATACACCCCTCCTTTAAGACGGGGACTATAACCATATATGATATCTATACTGCCAACCTTTTGGGTGAACAAGGTTTTTACCCTAAGTTTTTTTATTAACGCCTCAATATCATCCTCGCCGCCCTTAAAAATAAGAGTTTCTGCCCGCACATTTAGGGCGGAAAGCCGCTTTAACTGCGCATCCCACGGCTCGGCAAAGGTTAGTCGGATTTCTTCGTTTTGATTGGGAAAATAAGTATTAGAAAAGGTATTATTATATAAAATATAATCGCCCTCAAACTCGCTTGTCATACTTGCAAAGCCGTTTAGTTGGAAGGCAAGGAGCAATAATAATATTGCAAGAAATATAAGTAATTTTTTCACAAAAAAACCTCCGCTGTACACGGAGGGTTATTGACATTTTGGGGTTAAATTATACCCGTTAGCCTTTGTGGAGAATAATAACTATATAATGTTCAAACTAATTAATTCTTTATCATTGTGCCGTCTTGCGCATTTTGAAACATTAACCAAAATCCCTCATTTGGGTCGTTTATTGGTAAAAAGTCGCAAAGCTCCTCGGCTTCTTTGGGCGGTTTTATATCCTTTCGCCCCGGTACACCATAGGCAATATGGGTAGGCACACCCTCGTCCGTCAAGATACCAACCACATAATAATCGTCACCGTCATACTTGACACGCACCCATTGACTGTCGGGAATAAGACGCTCCAACCGCTCCTCACGAGGGTTGATAGTCATAATATCATTTAATCTGCTGCGCACAGCTTGATAAAAATTTTCGCCCTTGGGAACATCAAAAGGATTTCTTTTGGATGAACCCTGCGGCAGTATCTCCACTTCGGGGTCGTCATTGTCAATATTCGGTATGTCTTTGCTAGCAAAAGGTGAGCTATTCTTTGGCTGCTTATTATCAGCTTGCTCTTGACTTACTGTTTCTTGGGCTAGCTGTTTCTCTAATTTTTGCCCTTGTTTTGGTTGTTTTGCAAGTTCGTCTTTAAGCGGTTTTGCCGTGTTTGTTTTATCTTTATCCGAAATTTGCTGAGCATCTGTTGTTTTTGCTAAATCTTTTGCAATATCTGCATCAATATCTAATTTTAAGGCAGCAAGGCTAATGGTGTCCCGTCTGCCACCATAGGCATAAACAGCGCCCGTTGCATCCATAATGGCAGCGCCGATACTATCTGTGGGGGTGATTGGTATATCCAAACTAAATTCCGCCCCCGCACCTGAAAAAGAATGTGTGGTTTGAGGATTGTTCCCAATCTTGAGTGCTAGCCAAAGCGTTTCTCTTGACGCCTCGTTAAGCACAACTTTTGCGCCCACGGTTTCCCCTAGCTTGATTATTGTTATGTATCCTTTGGTTTTTTCCTTTACTAAAACTACCGTCTTTTTTATTAATGTCATTATTGCCACCTCCCATCCATACGGAATAGTATATGCGTGAGATGTGTGCGTTTTGCCCGTTTTAGCCCTAATTGGTAAATATTTTATCGGCTATTTTTATATAATCCTCTATGGAAAGCGCCTCTCCTCTTATGTTTTGGTCGTATCCTAGCGAATCCAACAGTTCTCTTGCATACTCTTTACTATAAGAAAAAGCGGCGGAAATATTGTTTACCAATGTCTTTCTCCGCATTGCAAAGCCCGCCTTTATTAGCTTGAGCAGTGTATTTTTGTCTTGAAAGGCATAGCGATTGTCGTCTATATCTATCCTGATTACAGCGCTATCCACATTGGGTTGGGGATAAAAGAGCCTCCTATTTACTATACGGGTGATTTTTGCATCGCCACGCAAGCGTACTGCAAGCGTAACAGCGCCATACTCGGGGGTTGACTCCTTAGCGGCAAGCCGCTCGGCAACCTCTTTTTGCACCATCACAGTAAGCGACTTTATTGGGAGTCCACTCTCAATAAACCGCATAATTATTGGGGTGGTAATATAGTAAGGAAGGTTTGCCACAACCTTGAATTCCCCGCCTGCAACAGCGGCGACTTCGCTGTCGCTCATCTTTAAAATATCGCTAAAGACAGTTTGTACATTAGCCGCTCCCGATAACACATCTTGTAATACAAGCTTTAGGTCTTTATCCACCTCAAAAGCTATGACTTTGCCCGCTGCTTCGGCAATTTCACGGGTGAGCGTGCCTGCCCCTGCGCCTATCTCTATTACCGTATCCTCTTTTGCTATGCCCGCATCTTTTACGATAGCTTTGAGCAAAGCGGAATCGGTGATAAAGTTTTGCCCCAGTGATTTTTTGTATCGGAATCCGTATTTTACTAGAGTTTCTCTAATTTCCATTATTATACATTAATTTCCCTTGCATTTTGACAAAATAAGCAGTATACTAATCTTGCACAGAAGATAAACCTTTTGGAGATATACTAAAGATAAATCTTAAAATTATACACAAAAGATAAATCTCCGATAATACACAAAAGATAAGCAGGACTGCCGTTTGGCAGTCCTTTAAGTTTTTTTAGAGCTGTTTGCGTACTCGAAACTCCGCTCCCGCATCTTTGGCAATTTTTGCCGCCCTCTCTATCTCCTCACTGCCTATGATATCCACAACGGTGAATATTACACGAGGAATATATTTTACACACTCTTTGCCAAACTCAATTAAAGCATCAAATGCCTCTTTGCCAAACTCAGAGCGGCAAATTTTGTTGTACTGTTCCGCTGTGGCAGCATTTAGCGAAATGCTCACTATATCTACCTTGCCTTCTAGCAATTTGGGAACATCAACTTCGGGGTGAATGAGGCTGCCTTGCCCGTTTGTGTTTAGCCTTGTCTTTTTCCCCTTGGAATGTACATAGTCGGATATTTTTAATATCTCGTCTAACCTATAAATTGGCTCGCCATATCCGCAAAAAACCACTTCGCCAATATCGTCTAAGTTGCCTAGCTCCGCTATCACTTCCTCCGCCTCGGGTTCACGGGGAAGCCAAAGATTATATTCGCCAAAATCTCCGTAGTTTCTCACGCAAAACCCACACGCATTTGAACAGCGATTGGTGAGATTGATATATATATTATTATTTACCTTATAAGTTATAATCATTTTATTCTTAATTCATTGGTGTTTGTTATGCCAAAATCAAACTTTTAATTTCCCAAACAAAGACTTTGCATTGCGGGTAGTGACGTTGGCTATATCGGTATTTGGCAGCCATTCTTGAATTTTGCTGGCTACCAGATTGACATACTTAGGATAGTTGGTTTTGCCACGGTGGGGAACAGGTGTCATATAGGGGCAATCGGTTTCTAACAGCAAGCGGTCTATGGGGGTAGACAGCACAATATCCCGTTTATTTGCGTTGGCAAAGGTAATTGCCCCGCCATAGGAAAAATATATTGGGTCAAACTTGAGATATTCCCTTAGCATTTCTGCACTGCCGGAGTAGCAATGCAGCACTGCGCCGTTATTTAAATAGTGTTTGTTGTCTTTGAGAATATCAAACATATCTTTGTAGGCATCTCTAAGATGTATGACAACGGGAAGTTTTAGACCGTTCGCAAGTTCCAAATGCTCAGCAAACACTTTTTTCTGCACATCTCTTGGGCTGTGGTCGTAGTAATAGTCCAACCCCGTTTCGCCAATTGCGACAACTTTTGGGTCGCTTGCAATAGCTGCAAAATAGTCGTAATCCTCTTGACGCTTTAGCCGTGAGTCGTGCGGATGTATCCCTACTGCTGCATATATGCGCTTATGCTCCTGTGAGAGAGAATAGGATATTTCGCTTGATTTCCTGTCATAACCCACATTAATTACCGCTAAAAGGTTATCTTGCTCCATATCTCTAACTATATCATTAACTTGGGGGAGCAGTCTTTTATCGTTTAAATGTGCGTGCGTATCTATAATCATTTTAAGAAACACCGCTCCCGCTACCCGCAGTTTTTTCCGGCGAAAGAAGAATGATTTTCCCATCCTTGTCCTCGGCGCAAAGCAACATACCCTCGGACATCTCGCCGCAAAGCTTGGCTGGCGCAAGGTTGGTGACAACAATAACCTCTTTGCCAATGGTGTCCTCGGGTGCATAGTCTTTGGCAATACCGCTAAGTATCGTGCGCTCCTCACCGCCTACATCCACGGTAAATTTTAGGAGTTTTTTGCTTTTCTTTAGCTTTTCTGCCGTCTTGATTACGCCTACCTTGAGTTCAACTTTGGCAAAATCATCTATGGTTATCATCGCTTTTTCGTCCGCTTTTGCTGTTTCTGATGCTTTATCCGCTTGCCCGCTATTCTCATTGGCTGCCTTTTCCGTATCGTTACTTGTTGCGGCAGTATCTTGCTCGGCTGCCATTTTTTCAAGGGCGGCAATTTCTTTTTCCACATCCAAACGCTCAAACAGCTTGTCGGACTTGCTAACTTTACCCCCTGCCTTGAGCGTGCCAAATGCCGTTTGCCCGTCAAATAGCGCAGGGACACTTTCGCCAAGAGCGGCAAGTATTTTGGGCGGCGCATCCA
>JBAZCO010000120.1:0-4852 GCA_041654915.1 Clostridia bacterium
CGCCTTTGGGTATTGTTATAATTTAGCCACAATAACCATTCCCGAGAGTGTTGCTTATATTGGCGACGATGCCTTTAGTCAAACGCCTTGGGAAGATAATCTACCCAATGGCTTGGTGTATGTAGGCAAAGTGCTATATAGATATGTAGGCGATATGCCCATTAATACCCACTTAGATATTGCAGAAGGCACGGCATCAATTTATCACTATGCTTTCGATGAGGCTTATGACCTGCTTTCAGTCACTATCCCAAGCAGTTTAACTTTAATAGGTCAGAGTGCATTTAACTATTGTACCGAGCTATATTTTATTTTTATTCCCAATAGCGTTGAGGATATTGGCGCTTACGCATTTTATAATTGTAAAAATTTAACCATATATACCGAGGCAAGCGCAAAACCTGACGGTTGGGTAATTGTTGGGAATTCGGATCCCGCTATTATATGGGGCGTATCGCTGTCTGATATTGCTACGATAACTTTTAACAGTAATGGCGGGCGTGAGGTTTTGCCAATAATCGATATTACAGGTAGTGATTTAAGCGAACCTGTCGCCCCCATAAAGCTTGGCTTTACCTTTGCAGGCTGGTATATCGACAATCAAACTTTTGAGAACAAATACGAGTTCGTAACAATGCCCAGCGAAAACTTAACCTTACACGCAAAGTGGACAGAGGGAATGACCGATACGGAGGGCTTAACATATTCGTTAACAAATGGTGACACCGAATATATGGTAACGGGCAGTCTCTTTGTAGAAAGTATGGACATTGTTATACCTTCTACCTACAATGGCAAGCCTGTTACAGGGATTGCGCCGTCGGCGTTTGAATTTCGTCCAATAACTTCAGTTTTTATCCCGGATAGCGTTACTTTTATAGGTTCATCGGCTTTTAAATTTTGCTATATGCTCGCCACTGTTTTCATAGGGCAAGGTGTTAGTGATATTGGTGATTATGCGTTTACCTATTGTAATAACTTATCCACAATAAATGTTGATGAGAATAATATGCATTACAAATCAATAGATGGAGTACTGTTTACTAAAGACGGCGCTACACTCATACAATATCCCATAAGTAAGAGGGAAGTTTCCTATCAAATTCCAATGGGAACAACCAAAATTGCTACAAACGCATTTGGCAACTCAATATTAAAGTATATAACTATTCCTGATGGTGTTGAGGAAATAGCCGATAGCGCATTTGCGCACTGCGATAATTTACAGTCACTAACCATTCCAAGCAGTGTTATATCAATAGGAGTATCAGTATTACAAAACTGCCACAGGCTAACTGTAATAAATGTAGACGAAAACAATGCGTACTATAAATCAATTGATGGTGTGTTGTTTAGTAAAGATGGCGCTACACTCATACATTATCCCATAAAAAAGACAGGCATTTCCTATCAAATTCCAATGGGAACAACCAAGATAGCTGCAAACGCATTTGAATATTCAATCTTAGAGTCCATAACTATCCCTGAGGGCGTTGAGGAAATAGGCAATATGGCATTTATGGATTGTTATTTGTTGCAGTCCCTAACCATTCCAAGCAGTGTTACATCATTGGGTGTAGAAATATGTGCTCGTAATACTTCTCTAACTGCAATAAATGTTGATGAGAATAATATGCACTACAAATCAATAGACGGAGTACTGTTTACTAAAGACGGCGCTACACTAATATATTATCCTATCAGTAAAACAGACACAATCTATACCATTCCAAGCGGCGTTAGCAAGATTGTCAGTCGGGCATTCAACTTTTGCTCATACCTTACCTCAGTGACAATCCCAAGCAGTGTCACTCAAATCGAGAGCTATGCCTTTTATCATTGCCTTCATTTAACAATTTATGCCGAGTTTACCGCCCAGCCCATTGGATGGGATGTTTATTGGAATAACTCAATCACAGCTTTGGAATGGCAAGTTGCAATAGTTTTTGATAGCAACGGCGGCAGCGAGGTAACAACAATAACAGCTTTTGCAGGCAAAAGCTTAGATGCCCCCGATGACCCAACCCAAGAGGGCTACTCCTTTGACGGTTGGTATACCGACAACGAAACTTTTTTAAACGCATACACCTTTACCACAATGCCCGGCGAAAGCCTAACCTTATACGCAAGGTGGCTGCGAGAGTAACACCTGTTCATAAGCTTGCTTAAAGCTATTGAACTATATATTAATATGTTATATAATACCGATATTGATAAGTTCTGTTGGGGCTTTTATCATTTTCCCTGCTTGCTTTTCAATAAAAACAATACTTTTTTGCGTGTGCGATAGATAGGGCAATGGTGTCTTGAAAACTAAGCCAACAAGACCCTTTATACCATTTTGCCAAAATGGTGGAAATGCCATCATGATTGCGTAAAGAATAGAATACGGATGATGAGCAGATGGGTTTTGCCGACATCGGCAAAACCCATAAAGAAAATTGGACTACCGTTTGACCTATTTTGCGTGTTATTAGCATACCCCATCTAATTTTTACAAGGTATATTGTTAATATTTAACTTTCCTTAGAGTAGGCAAAGAAGTTTTTAAAGGTCTATAAAAACTATCGGCTTTTTTGCTTTTTGGGCGTATTTAATTGTCATATAACTGCCGCCGCTTTTTTCGCCATTCCATACTGCAAGAACAAGCTCACTATTATTCACCATATATCTATTGCGCACTTGGTTGCAGAATTTATTATAGTTTTCAAAAACATAAGTAACTTTATCGGCTTGCGCAAGTATCTTATTATATCGCTCAATATCTTTTTGCTCCCAATATTTAGCTTGGGTCTTACAAGGGGCGGCACATTCAAGTAAAATATTTGGGAACAACTTTTTCAAATCCAATACAATCTCCGCAAGGTAGGTGTCAATGCCTTGCGCCATTCCGCTAATAAAATAGTCAAAGCCTTGCTCAATAAGCCCGACAATTTGGATATTAAGCTTTGCTTTTAGCATCAAGCACCGTTCATCTTTCTCATTTTCTTTCCAAGGCAGTTTATACGCCCTATTACCCGTAAAACAGCATTTTTTCATTTTTAAGTTTTCCTTAAAATTGATGTAAATATATTATATAGCTCACATTGAGCTAAGTCAAGAATGTTAGCACATATTGTAGTAATATGTGTTATATATGATTATATTTAATGAGCGATTAAAAGAATTAAGAATAGAAAAGAACCTTTCTCAAGTAGCGCTTGCTAAGCATTTAAAAGTTAGCCAACGAAGTATAAGTAGTTGGGAAACAGGTTTTAGAGAACCTGATTTTCAGACTTTAAACGCTATTGCCAAGTTTTTTGAGGTGTCGACTGATTATCTTTTGGGGCTAGAAGATTAGATTTAAGTTATGGAATTTAGTGCAATTTTTTAAAGTCTTAAACTTAACCAAAAGAAGCTTTCGGAGGAGTTTGGCATCCCTCAATCTGCATGTAAAGTAAAAGAGGAGATAAGAATTATGTCAGTTGGCGAGACAATAACGCTTTTAAGAAAAGAAAAAGGTTTAAGTCAAGTTGAATTTGCGGTAAGTCTTAATTTAGATAAATCTACAATTGCCAAGTATGAAACAGATAAAATACTTCCTAGCGTCCCTATGCTTATAAAAATAGCCCAATTTTTTGAGGTATCGACTGATTATCTTTTGGGGTTAGAAGATTAGATTTAAGTTATCGAATTTAGATTTTTTAAAGTCTGAAACTTCAACCAAAAGAAGCTTTCGGAAGAGTTTGGCATCCCTCAATCTGCAATAGCAAATATGAAAGAGGTCAGCTTGAGACGAATTATAAAAACTTCATTAAGATAACTGATTTTTTGGTGTCACTGTGGACTATTTATTAAGCAGGCAAAACAAATAATAATGATACCTTGATTGCAAGGTATCATTGTGTTATAACGAAATACGAACAAACTTAAAAGCCCTTTTACAAAAACATAGTAGAGTTTTGGGGTTCGTATTTCGTTCGTTTCGCCCCAGAGAGTGGGTAAGAATTTGCAATATTAGTTGCTATAATGGCCCCCAATCTTAATCTGTAGTAAAAAAATCTCATAAAACTCCAAATTTTTAGCAGCCAAAAACAGTAGACAAAATAAGGATAATGTCATATACTATAGTTACTTAACACCCCACGGGGGTAGGGTGTCGAGTAATATGTTATAAGTATAGTGCTATTGTCGGGTGGATATCAAACATACAAGGGCAGTAGAGTAATAGAAACATTATGCTTTTATTGTATAAGTAATAGCAAAACAAACTATTGTACAATCTAAAATAATCAAAAGGTGTTCTTATGGAAAAAAGATTCGATATACAAGGTATGACTTGTTCGGCAGGGTGAGAAAAGATTACTTCAAAGCGTTATGCAACATCATTTTTTCCTCAACATTAAATAATACAAAAGAATTAAATTTAAATACACTACAAAAACCCAAACAGTAGATTATTCTACATCGCTATCACATACCATATTTAACACCCCACGGGGGTGGGGTGTTATCTGATATGTCAGATTGTAGTAAATGAAAAATTGTATAATTATAAACACGGCGGTTGGCAATAACTGACCTGTTCGGCAGGGTGAGAAAAGATTACTTCAAAGCGTTATGCAACATCATTCTTTCCTCAACATTAAATAATACAAAAGAATTAAATTTAAATACGACTACAAAAACCCAAACAGTAGATTATTCTATTCAACACAAAAGCTAGATAGAAAACATTAAAGTAATAGCATAAAAGCATAGCATAAATGTAAATGCAATTTAAAACACCCAAAACACTAGACAATAATGAAAGATTATCATATACTATATTTAACACCCCACGGGGGTGGGGTGTCGAAATGTCATAAGGAAT
>JBAZCO010000121.1:0-4842 GCA_041654915.1 Clostridia bacterium
CCCCCGTTTTTACAGCGTGACCTCGGGCAGTATCTCTATTGACGGCAACGATATCCGTGATTTTACACTAAAGTCTTTGCGCCAAGCGGTGGGGATTGTTCAACAAGAAGTATATATTTTTGGCGGCACTGTGCTTGAAAATATTGCCTACGGCAAGCCGGGCGCAACATTTGAGGAGATTGTAGAGGCGGCAAAGCGTGCCAACATCCACGACTTTATAGCCTCACTTCCCGACGGCTACGAATCCTCGGTGGGAGAGCGTGGCACACGCCTATCGGGCGGGCAAAAGCAACGGATATCCATAGCCAGAGTGTTCCTAAAAAACCCCAAGGTGCTTATTCTTGACGAGGCGACATCCTCCCTCGACAATGAAAGCGAAAAGCACATACAAGCGGCGCTTGAGGAGCTAGCCAAAGACCGCACCACAATAACCATTGCCCACCGCCTTAGCACAATAAGGAATGCGGATAGAATATATGTTATAGACGACGGCGCAATAAAAGAGGTGGGCAACCACAACAGCTTGATGCAAAAAGACGGTCTGTATGCCAAGTACTACAATATGCAGTTTGAAGGGATAGACGACTTATAACCAACAGATAATTTGATTAATAAAACTTTAGACCAATAAAAAAGCTACTTTAAAAAGTAGCTTTTTTTGTACTTTAGGGTTGCCGGTAATCTATGCTGATTGCAAAAAACATTCGTTTGATAATTTACATATAGTTTAATCAAACTTCACATAGTCCATAGGGTTGGCGGTGTAGGGAACAAGAATATCTGGCTCTATGCTGCTGCCTATTTTCCATTGATATACACTATCCCACACCGATTGCGTGGTGGCAAGCGAATATACTAGACCCGAATTTTTAAGCTGTAAAAAAACGGGGTTGCCTTTATAGTTGGGGCTTTGCCCCGAACTTCTGCCAATAATTTCGCCAAGCCCCGAGTATCTTACCTGCGACACCAAAGTGGTTGCCGCACTCATAGTATTTTCGTCACAAAACACCTTGAGCTGAATGCCAAACTCATTGCCGTAATTGATTTTCCCCTTTACTTGTTGACTGCCAAAACTCCTTAAAAATCCATTTTGACGAGTTGCCTCGGGAGAATAGCGCACAATAAAGTCAGCGGAGGAGTATTTAAGCCCTAGCGCATCTAACAACTCACTGCCCACGGAGTCATTGCCGCCGCCGTTACCACGGGCGTCAATGATAACATTGCGGATACCCTTGTTGTGCAAGGCATCGGAAATATAGTCCAATGCGGGGGACAAGTCGCCCCCGTCATAGGCGGCATTATAATCTATATAAAGGGTGTCGGAATTGATGAGCAAGCACTCAATATTCTTTTTGCTCCGTCCATAAAATGCGTCGTATTCCGCCGCTGTAATCATTGGGATATGGATGGTCTTTTTCTCGCTTTGATGAAGGTACTCCAAAGAATTTATACCGTCTAGCTCTGCGCCTGCGGCACGCAAAAATATGGGAGCAAGATAATTAGTATTTTTGTTTGTGTTTTCATTCTCTTGCGGCAAAAGTGGGGCGGCAATGGCAATAACATCGGAGAGCTCCACTTGATTAATAGCGACAAGTACCGCCCCTTTGGGAATTAGCGATGTCCCAAGCGACACATATCTATTGCCGTCAAAGTGTAAGGATATATTATAAAAATCTAATGTGTGGCTACCCGTATATGCTATTTTGGTATGCGTATCCTTGAAAAATGCAAAATATTCCATAACACATAAAGCAAACTCCTCTGCACTCATTGCCTTGGCAGATGCTATTAGCTTGTCCCGAGCCGCAGTATATCCCTCGGGGGTAGCGTCCCAAAAACCCACATATATATCCTCGGTGTTTTTTATTAGTTCCTCAATATCATCTCGCACTTCACTCTCGCTTAACTGTTTGCTAAAGTCTGTTGGGTCGTACATCACCTGCTGCCCGCTAGTTCTAATAAAAGCCGTCATATACACGGTGAAAAAAACGATAATTGCCACCAAGCACACCGCCGTAACAGCGATAGCCGCTTTGCCTTTTTTGGGAAGTTTTTTTGTTCTCAATTATAAACACCTTCTTATATTTTTCTCGTGCCTTGAAACCCTTAATCAATCCATTAGATATTATTATACATTAAATATCTTAATATTAAAAGATATTCCCAAATAAAAATTTTTATTAATTTGCGAACAAATGTTTACTTTTATAAAAACATATGCTACAATGTTTTAAACAAAGTGTGAGGCGGCTTTTATGGACATAGGCGAAAGGATAAAAATTTTAACCGAAGGCGCAAAATATGATGTATCTTGCTCCTCAAGCGGCAGCCGCACAACGGCAAAGCGAGGGTATTTAGGTAGTGCCGCCCCTCACGGGGTGTGCCACTCTTTCACGGCGGACGGGCGCTGCATTTCATTGCTTAAAATTCTCCTTAGTAACAAGTGTGTATACGATTGTCTTTACTGCATCAATCGACGCACAGAGAGCATTCCCCGTGCCTCACTCACGCCAAAAGAGTTGTGTGAGTTGGTGATTGGTTTTTACAAGAGGAACTATATCGAAGGGCTATTTTTATCGTCTGCGGTAGAGGTAAGCCCCAACCGCACTATGGAAACGCTTGCCCAAACGGTGCAAATGCTTAGAACAGAATACAAGTTTCGTGGCTATATACACCTAAAGGGCATACCGGGGGCGGATAATGAGCTAATAGATTATGCCTCACGCTGGGTGGACAGAATCAGCCTTAACATAGAACTGCCAAGTGAAAAAAGCTTGCTGCTGCTTGCCCCGCAAAAGAAAAAAGAGGCAATACTCTCCCCTATGCGTATGCTTAGCCAAACCTATATTGCCTCACAAATAGAGCGTCCAAAAATAATTAAAATCCCCGCAGGGCAAACCACGCAAATGATTGTTGGGGCATCGCCAGAAACTGACGGGCAAATAATGCGCCTAACGCAAGGCTTGTACGACCATTACCGCCTAAAGCGAGTATATTACTCCGCCTATTCGCCCGTGACAACCAATAGTTTGCTGCCCGCCGTGCCGCCTGACCTAAGGCGAGAACACCGCCTTTACGAGGCAGATTGGCTGCTTCGCTTTTACGGATACAAGGCGGAAGAACTGTTGCCTATCAATAGGAATTTGAGTTTGGATTTGGATGTTAAAAGTGATTGGGCAATAAATAATTTTAATATGTTCCCATTGGAAATAAACACCGCTCCCTATGAGTTGCTTTTGCGTGTGCCGGGCATAGGGGTGAGAAACGCATATCGCATAACCGAGGCACGCAAACATGGGCGGCTAGACCGTGATGCGCTCAAAAAAATGCGGGTGGTACTAAAGCGAGCCGAATACTTTGTTACAATAAACGGCAAGTTTTTTGGTGCGGCAGACACTCCCCACAAGATAAGAAACAGCTTAATGGGAAAAAGCCTTTCCGCCCCGCCGCCTAAGTATAAACAATTGGGTTTTTTTGATGAACCTCTGATAACGGGAGAATTCTAATGAAAATACTTTTAATTGAGCCGTGCTTTGCAGGCTTTCTCACCGCTATTTATCACGCACACTACTCCCATAAGGATGCAGATATCATTACTTCGGACTTGAATGCACCCTCTTTTTTGGATATTCAAGTGGAGATTACAACGGATACCGTCCTTGCCGCAAGGGTGCGCAGCGGCATAATCAAACGGGCGGGAACGGTAATATACAGCGATATTGCCCATGCCTATTTAAGTTGCCAAGATACCAAAGAAAAAATACTTTTTGCCTACACCAAACTTGTCCTGTTACACGGGCGGGCAGCATACGGAATGTACCAAATGAATGAAGTAAAAGAATTTAACGACTTGTTGCAAAAAGTGAGGGGAGAGGCGCATCGTTTCAAAGGATTTTTGCGGTTTAAGGAGTTGAAAAACGGTATTTATTATTCCGCCTTTAGCGGCGACAACGATATTATTGAACTGCTCTTACCTCACTTTCGGGCAAGAATGAATGCGGAAAAGTTTGTACTCCACGATATAAAGCGGCATAAGCTTATATACTACGACTCACAAATATGTCACTACCTCATTGCCCCCGAGGAATACAGCGTTACCTTGAGTGATGAGGAGGCGTTTTTTAGCGCCCTTTGGAAAGACTACCACAAAAACATTGCCGTTGAAGGACGCTTAAACACTGACCTCCAACGGCAATGCTTGCCAAAAAAATATAGGTGGTTTATGAATGAGTTCTAATAATTCCCAATTCCTCATAAGGCACGATAAACACGGGAATACCGCTTGCATATGGCGCAATTTCGTATTGTTGGTAGTATATAGCTATCCCATCGGGGGTAAGGTAAAAGCTGGAGGGGTTAAAATACTTTATTATTAATTCGGGATAATCATCAAAATATATTCCAGGTGTTTCGCTCATATTATTTTCCGCTTGCAGCAATACATTTTCGACAATCAGCTTTAAATAATCCACTCCCCGTGGGAAAAAGCTGCCAAGCGGCAGCTGCCGCCCGCTCTCTAAAGAAAAAGTGTCGGAGCGCCTCACGGTATTGCCGTGTGCCCCGCCCGTGTATTCATATCTATCACGGTACATACTTAGCGTGCCGTTCTCATTATATGTAACTTGATAAATTAGCATTGCCTCAAACGGTCTTACGGGATATCCGCCTGCAACTGCCTCCTTATAGCTTTCAATGGCAAGCGGAAAAAGCTCTCTTTCCGCACGGCGCATAAACTCCATAACCTGCATATTTATCCGCCCGTTTATCCGCTCTTCCGCCCCTCTGCGGGCAGGAATACTAACCACAAAATTTTCCACCGTAAGATTTAAAGGGCTATGCCGT
>JBAZCO010000122.1:0-4685 GCA_041654915.1 Clostridia bacterium
AATGCGGTAAGCTTAAGAAAGGCGATGACAAAAGAGGAGCGTCGTCTATGGTATGATTATTTAAAGAATTACGAAATACGATTTTTAAGACAAAAAGTAATTGATAAATATATTGCAGATTTTTATTGCTCAAAAGCAAAGCTTGTAATAGAAATTGACGGCACTCATCATTTTGAAGAAGAGGGTAAAGTTAAAGATGCAGTAAGAACTGAGAGTTTTGAGAATCGAGGTCTTAAGGTGATACGGATATCAAACTATGATATTTGGAATAATTTTACCGGAGTGTGTGAATCTATTGATAGGGTGGTTAAGGAATCTTTATTAGTATAGAAGCCGGAATCCCCCCGTCACTTCGTGCCACCCCCCTTTAACAAGGGGGGCTTTTTTTATTCTTTCCCCCACAAAATTTGCGTTTGGTGGAAATACCGCCGCGGATATGCCTGACCGCCAAATTAAAGTCCAGCACCTTTTGCACTCTCTGCGCTAAGGCCGCATCAATCAGCGGCGCGCGCTCCTGGCAGTCCTTGTGAACGGTAGACTTGCTTACGCCGAACTCCTTTGCCGCCTGCCTGATAGTGGCACGGTTGTCTATAATATAGTTGCAGACCTCAATCACCCTGTCCGAAAGCGAATAACGCACCCTAAAACCCCCTGCGATAGCTGCCGCAAAAAGCGGCACATATCATACAGTAATGTATATTCAGAGCAAGCACGCAGGTATGACAAAATTTGACAAATAATTTTGTCATAAAAAGTGTTTAAGGCATGTTGGTGGAGGTTATAGTCAATTAACTTGAAATTTAGAGCAGCAGATTCGAGTGGATATTTGAGGATAAAATGGCATAAAAGCGCAGCCTTTAGTGGCGGCATAGGGGAGCATTTTGTGCCGTTATAGACCAAATAGACGCCGAAGATGCAATATAAATCAAGTTAATTGACTATCAAAGATAAGAAATCCTAAAAGCACTTGTGCATACAGGACCCGCTCAGGGTTTAACGGGGATAATGACAAGCGTTTCAGAAACGAAAATCATTTAAGTTAGGTGAAATTTATGAGAAAATTACTATAAATCGCCAAAAATTTACAAAAACGAATTGACAAACCATTACTATTGATATATTATACTTTTAATACCAATTAAAAAACCAAAAATAAAGGGGGAATAGCTTTGTGAAGAGAAAGAGAACCAAGCAAGGCTTTACGCTGTTTGAACTCATTGTGGTAATAGCCGTAATAGGCATACTTGCAGCAGTGCTGATACCCACGTTTGGCTACATAATCGAAACCTCCCGCAAGCGCGCTGACGAATCCGACGCACGCAATATGACTACGGAGCTTGTATCATTTGTTCAAATGAACAATCTTTCTTTCAATGATATTGATGCTCCATTAATTCGTAATGTAGTTGAATCAAACTACTCTTTTATACCACGCGTTTCAGGGTATCATTTCTTTTTTGATAAAGAGGAAAGAGCAATAAAGGTTGGAACTTTTAATGATGGAGTTGTTGCATACGCAGCAGTTTCAGGAGAGGAATTAGAAGAAATTCGCCCGGGCTTTTTATTGCTTGATAAAGGTGGAAGCGATTTAGCCGAAGCTATTTATGGCATAAGAAACTTAGAGAATATTAACGATTTTGCAAGTTTAGCATTAAAAGCTAAAAATGCTGGTGCTGATTCTGCAATTATTGACAGTTTTTCTCCCCAAAACACCATCTACATATCAAGCATAGGCGGAATAACGGAAACAGCAGTTGGTTATTTAAATAAAACTAAAGTAATTTTTGCAGATAATGTTCAAACTATACCCTCATTAATATTTTATCAAGGGGAGTCCACGGTTGAGCTAAATTTAACAGAGAGTATTAAACTCCCTCCCTTGGTTTCAACAATTGAAAAGGGTGCTTTTTCCTATATTGATTTTGTCAATACAGATGTTTTAATCACTGCTTCTAATTCTAACATTTTAGTGGAAACTGGCGCATTTACGGTTAGCAATGCAAGCGCATTTAAGCAGCTTCCTCAACCTACTTCTTTGAATATTGCAAGCGGTTTAATAGAAGTAACTTACAAATTAATAATAGGCTCATCCGAACAAGCAATTAAATTAAAACCCTATACAGAAACTTCCAATGTTATTAATAAAATTGTTTTACCTACGGGCAGCGTGGAAAAAAAGGTTATTGTAGATTTTAAAGATGGCGGCAGAAAAGCTTCTATTTCTACACATCAATATTCAGATGAAAATGGTTTTAAAGTGTTTGTTGTAAGACTATATGACGCAGGCGGAGCATTAATAGGAAAAACTGAATTTAAATATATTGAGTTTTAAAGGTAAAAGGAGAGTATATTATGAAAAAGAATCTAATAACAAAAATCCTTGTTGCAGTAATCGTATCAGTCTTTGCTGTGTTTGCATATGCATGTGACGTTGCATCGGTTACATCTATTGAATTTGAAACAATACCTCCCAACGCATTCTTGTTGAATGATGACATGCCTGAAATAAATTTAACTGTAAAATTCAACGATAATACCACAAGTGCAATTAGTACTACATCTGGAAGGATAGCCATTACAGGCTTTAGCACAGAAAATGTAGGCATATTTACCGCGACTCTTAGCTATAGGGGCGCTAACTTGGTTTGGACATATAGAGTAGTCGAGTCTAACCTTTTAGATGCTTACTTTGCTTCAGGAAACGGAAACACAGAAGCAACGGCATATGAAATCACTAATGCCGTTGAGTTGGCAAATATGAACAGAGTGTTTGAAGCAAGACCTGAAGATTATGTCTATTACAAAATTACAAGTCATATTGATTTGGCGAACATTGAGTGGCAGGCACTTGGTACTATAGAAATGATTCCTGACAGCCCTCCAGGATATGTAAAGGTAACTGTTGTCTCGGGTTTTTACGGGCAGTTAGATGGCGGAAATTATGAGATTAGGAATTTTAAGAGAACTGGAGATATGAGTGGTGCTTCCATGGCGTTGTTTATGGGTTCTATGGACTCCAAGCCTGCTGAAGAAAAATATCTTGACCGCAGTGTTGTAAAAAATTTAAAAATACCCAATGTTGATATCAATATAACAAATGAAGCAAATTATTCAGCCGGCATATTATTTTCTTCTGCATATAATATTGATGTGAATAATGTGATTGTTAGCGGGACAGTTACCTCAAGTGGTTCTTATACTCTCGGAGGCATAGCTTCATTGGCTGGAAATGCCACTTTTGAAGATTGTGTGAACAGCATTAATTTGACTTCAAATTATGGTAGTGGAGGAATAGTCGGCGGTATAACAGGTTGGGTTATTACTAATCGCGGTGATACTGATTATATTAATTGCGTAAATAATGGTACAATAACTTCAACGAGAAAAACCTCGCTGGGAGCAATTGTGGGACACGCATACTTACGAAATGATTTTAAAGTCACAATAGATTCTTGCAAAAATACAGCAAAAAACATATTTGCAGGTGTTGATTTTGGAACTGGAAATAATGCAATAAGAGAAGCTTACCAAAGAGTAGTTGATGCAACAGGTAATTTGACAATAGTAGCAGATCCTAATCCTGCTTCAAGCGGAGCTTCAAATACTGTGTTGCTTGGAAATTTAGAGCTGAGCGGGAATCCGGGAGAAGGAGCGATTAAGCCGGTTTACCTTGGAACTTCCTACGATTACTTTGCCGCATAATTAATCAAACACAAAACATAACACACCCATAAAAACTCACCCTCGGATTTTTCCGAGGGTGAGTTTTTATGTGGTGCGACAATAAAAAGCCTCCCTTGTCAAAGGGAGGGGGACCGCTTTAGCGGTGGAGGGATTCAAACAAAGCACTAATTTTGAGGAATCCCCCCGACACTCCGTGCCACCCCCCTTTAACAAGGGGGGCTAATATGGAGAAAGCACCCCCTTTGACAAGGGGGCTAATATGGAGAAAGCGCCCCCTTTGACAAGGGGGGCTAATTCGGTTATCTCACTCAGTTATCTGTATGCCCGAATCCAGCGTCTTTATCTCGTCAATGCTTGTTATGCCGTCAAGCAGGTATTGTATGCCGTTTTCTAAGAGTGTCCGCATTCCGCCCTGTTTGGCGGCTTCGTATATTGCCTCGCTGTCGCTGCGGCGGCTTATTACCTCGCGCAGCTCGGCGGTGTTTTCCATCACCTCATGCACGCCTATGCGCCCACGGTAGCCCGACTGTCCGCAATAGTTGCAGCCCTGCGGCCGGAATATGCGCTTTGGTGAGTCCAAACCCAAAAACTCCGTTTCCTCTTTGGTGGTGCGCGACGCCTTTTTGCAGGCAGGGCAAAGCCGCTTGACAAGCCGCTGCGCTATTGCGCCCACCAAGCTGTCCGCCAAAAGGTAGGGTTTTATGCCCATGTCAACAAGCCTGCTAACTGTGCCTGGCGCGTCGTTTGTGTGCAGGGTAGAAAAAACAAGGTGTCCTGTTATCGCCGCGCGGGTTGCTATCTGCGCGGTTTCCTCGTCACGGATTTCGCCAATCATTATTATGTTGGGGTCTTGGCGCAGTATGCTGCGCAGCACCGTGGCAAACGTCAGCTTTGCCTTTGCGTTCACCTGCGTTTGGTTTATGCCGTGCAGCGTGTATTCCACGGGGTCTTCTACCGTTACGATATTTACGCCCGGGCGGTTGATTTCCTTGATAAACGAA
>JBAZCO010000123.1:0-4588 GCA_041654915.1 Clostridia bacterium
CGAGGCGCATCCCCCGCTTGAAGTGCTAATTCCCGCACGCAAAGTATTAAATTGGAAAGAGAAAAAGCATTGTGCGCCCATTCCGCCCACACCCGAGATTGCCGACGAGGAATATGTTATGACGCTCGTGCCTTACGGCTGTACCCGCATAAGGGTAGCGCAGTTTCCCAAACTCAAAATATGAAAAAACTACACTCTAATATTTAGTTTCTATGTTTATAAAATAAGGGTAGCGCAATTTCCCAAACTCAAAATATGAAAAAACTACGCTCTAGTATTTTAGTTTCTATATCTATTATTAAAAGCCAAGTATTAATAATTATGCCCCTTGCACTTAAACGATGAGGGGCATTTTGTTTGGGGTTTGGATGAATTTTTTATTTTTGCAAACAGTTTTTATGCAGGAGTATATACAGGAGCTGTATATTCTGCCGTACCTGTGTATTTCTCTCCCCCGCTCCTAACAAATTCGTAGTTAAAAGTAAATGTCATATTACCCGCTTTGTCTGGCACAAATGCCATAGTTGTACCGCTTGTTTCTACACCAGACCAAAAGAGAGTGTATCTTTCGTCATTTTCGTCTATCAAAACACCGTCCGAATATAACAGTACTGTTATTGTGTAGGCTTTGCCCACAAAAATATCGCTTACAGACTTGCCACTTTCATCCTTTATTACAAAGTAACGCTCCTCTGGCACACCGCACATCCGCACATATACAGGCACTTTTGCCGATGCCGCCCCAACTTCTTGGGGTAGCACTATCAATATGCTATAATCCCCCGGCACTTCAAACCGATAACTTGGGAAACTATCCCCCTCTTTTTCTATGCTTTCTACTGGCTCTGTCATTTCACCGTAATATATATGGAATACAGGGTCACCGGTGTAATCTATATTATACTTTATCTCATTTAGGTTGATGCTGTCGCCTATAATAAAACCCTTTTCTTCTGGCTTATCTGGATTGATATAATCTAAGCTGTAAGTAACTTGGGATAAATCATAAAAGACAGAATCTTGCGGTTGGTTATTATTAGGGTTTTTGTCATCCTCGTTTGGCTCTTCGCATGCTGTAAAGCTTAGCATAACGGTAACAACTAGTACTAGGGGTAATATTAATTTAAATATTTTTTTCATTTCTCACTCTGCTAAAGGTCTACTTTTGTGTTTTTGATAAGTTTGCGTTGTCTATTTTTAGCTTAAAACTTGACACTTTACAATTATATTCTGTCTAAATCTATTTTTATTATATACTCTTTATTAGGTTCAAGCGCCATTATCAAGCGTTCCTCAATTTTTTCTATCCCTATACCGCTCCCAAAGGGAATCGCTGCATCAAATGCAATATGCACCTTATCCCCCTCCTCCACTACCGTGAGGTCGTGCGTGCTTATCCCCTCGCCAAGCTCGTGGATTACCTTTTGCAGGCGTCCGTCTATTTCATGATACAGCGCATCACTGCGGTCTATGGGGTCTATGTGTACAGATAGATGTATATCCATTTGCTCCTTAAAGTCTTTCTCTATCTTATCGGCAAGCAAATGGCAATCCATAACACATTTATCGGCGGCTATTTCAATATCTACAACAGCATAGCACTTGGACGGACCATAATTGTGTAGCATTAAGTCGTGCAAGCCCAATACTCCGTCATAGGCAAGAATTTTTTCCTTGATTTCTGCTATTAGTTGCTTATCGGGCTTGTCGCCAAGCAGAGGGCTTACTGTCTTTTTTATCAACTTAACCCCGCACCCTACAATGAATATAGATACGATTAACGCAAATACACCGTCTAGGTTTTGCCCTGTTTTGTCATATATCAAAATAGCTGCAAGCGCCGCTAAAGTGGTTATCACATCATTGCGGCTATCGGTGGCAGATATGCGTAGCAAGTCCGAGCCTGTTGCCTTGGCATATACAATATACACAACCATTTGCACAAGCTTTAGTACTGCCGCCGCAATCAATACAACATAGGTAAATATGGATACGCTCAAATCATCGGGCGCAAGAATTTTGTCAATAGAAGTTTTGCCAAGTACAACACCCATTGCAAATATTGCAAGGGCTGCAACAAGTCCTGCAATATATTCGTAGCGGGCATGCCCGTAAGGATGTTCTTTGTCGGCAGGCTTTGCCGATAGCTTGAACCCCGCATAAGTCACTCCGCTCACTCCTGCATCCGAAAAGTTGTTGAGAGCATCAGCAATAATTGCAATACTTCCCGATATTATCCCAGCGGCAAGCTTAACGGCAAACAGTATTGCGTTGGATACTATCCCAACCATACCTGCAACAGAGCCGTATTGGCTGCGCTCCTCTCTGTTTTTGGCTTTTCTAATTCTTAGCAATCAAAGACCTCTTACTGTTATATTTTGGTGTAAATATTATATCCTTATTTATATGCTAATGTCAATAGCCGCAACTAGGATACAAAAAAAATAAACTAAACAATAACCCAACTTATGTAGCATCAAATAATTAATATTAATATTTTCAGCTTTTGTGTGGACTTCAAAAGTATATTAGGGCTTTGTTTTCTTTGCCCTTAATTTTATAATTACTACAAATAGCAACACCGATACTGCTGCTAGTACTCCGCTTGCTATAATGTATGGTGTGGATTTTTCTTTAATTGTTGTAGTTCCTGGCACATCCAACTCCATATCGCCTAATACAGGTAGCGGTTGGGTGGTAAGATAGATTTTTACATCACTATCTGGCATAGTAAAAGTGTAAATTCCGCCTTGGACTTTTGTGATTGTCAAGCCGCCCTCGGCGGCAACCGAAAGTATCTCTTGGTTCTCCTTTGCTTGTGCAGCAAGGATAATTTTATTGCCATATTCAGGCGCACCGTAGGCGGTTAATATGCCGCCGTTGTCCGCTATTATTTCTATTGTATATTTTTTTGCCTCAAATAAGGCAGTATAGTAAATATTATAGCCGTCCACTCTATCAAGCGCAAACCCCTTAAATATATGCCCTCTTTTTTCAGGAATATTGTATTCTTGTGTTGGGGTAGAGGACATCTCTCCCATTGTCGTTAGTATTGTGCTTTCTCCGTTTAAATAGTAATTGTTATATTGTGTTGTGTATGTTGCATAATAGGTTTTATCCGAAGTTAGCGGTGCTATGCTCTCCGACCAACCCGCAAAAGCAGAATGCCCGAAATCCAAATTCTTGGGCGGTGTGGGAGTTTGGTTATAAGGCACGCTTTCTGTATAAATTGTTGCCATATTCTCACCATAAACAAATTTTGCCGTATATGTTATTATTGCATACTTAGGATAAAGGGTGATAATTTCCCCCTCCCTGCCTCTGGCAACTCCGTCAAATTCCTGTTCCAAACTACCATTTGTGTACCAACCAATAAAGGTATATCCCTCCCTTTGCGGTATGTCAAGCTCTAGGGTTTCCCCGTAGGCAACTTCCTTAATGCCCTCTTGCGTTTGTATGTATAACATATATTTACTTCCCGCCTTTATTACAAGCGTCACATCGTGGGCGGGCATAATAAAGCTGTTGTTTGCGTTATCCAAAGCATTTCCAGCGGGGCAAAGCAGCGTATTTTTTTCAAGTTTATACCCCAAAGCTACCTCAAAAGAATAGCTAATGCTTTCCCCATGCCTTGCATAACGCTTCTCTAGCGCCAAACAAACATTGCTGCAAATTTGTATATTAATCTCATATAAAATTGCATTATAAGCAGCATATAAAGTGAGGTTTGATACTATGGGAGTGTCAAAATCAAATATAGTGGTGCATTCCTCATCTGTACACCAGCCGCCAAAAGTCATACCCGTCTTGCTTGGTGGCTCGGGAGGGAATATTTTTTTGCCTTTCTCTACTTGGGTGTACTGTTTGCTAAAGAACAATTGACTTTCCCCGTCAAAATAACTCACAGAGTATTCGGGTATTTTAACAAAGACCGCATATAAATTAATGTCGCTCTCCACCGCTTTGCCAAACACAAACGGCTCTCCGTTATGCTCCCAATGGCTAAAATTATAACCGTTTTTGCTTGGCGTGCTGTCAGGGGCTATAATAGTTTGCTCACTCGTTAGCCTTATACTAAAAAACAGCTCCCCCGCATCGGCATAAAAACACACAGTATATTCCTTTGGGGCTACTTTTTCAAACTCCGCATAAAGAAATAAATCACTTTCCACCACGGTTGCAAAATCATACTGCTCCCCGTTTTCGTACCAGCCAACAAATAAAAAACCTTGCCTTTCGGGCGCAGTCGGCATAGATACGGCTGTGCCGCTGTCTACTGTCACTTGCTCCCAAACTTCTCCCTCGCCCAAGCAAAAACTAACCGTATGCTTTGTTATTGGGGAAGGCGGTACTTCCTCATAGTGCGCAAAAAGAGTGATGCTGCCCGTCACGGTGCTAGCAAAGTCATACTCCGCTCCGTCCAATAGCCAAGCAACAAATAGGCAGCCCTCCCTTTCGGGCGCATCAAGTTGGGGCGCAAATTCTCCATCTTTAACAACTTCTGCGCTAAAAATATCGTAATATGTTAGGTAATAACTCACGGTATGGGTGACCTGCTTGGATACTTGCCTTATCTCAACAGTATCGT
>JBAZCO010000124.1:0-4572 GCA_041654915.1 Clostridia bacterium
CCTCGTAGTCCGGCATAGGTTGAGGACGGCGGGTTTCCGAATCTTTTGGGTCGTAAAACTTATTATTGTCGTCATCTACATTATATATATATATAAGTTTATCTTTTTCTAACGGTTGCCCATATTCGTCGGTAGCTAGCCTATTGCCGTCCTTGTCTAGCGGTATAGGCATAAGGTTGCCGTATATACTGTGTTTCATTCGGCTAATGCAAGCGGTAATAATTCTGCGGTTATTATCGTTTGCCATTGCGTCCTCGTCGTCGTCACGAGCCTCTAACAGCCCGTTTACCGATAGCTTGTTGGAGTCGCCCGAGGCATCTATTGGCAGCGTAGAAGTGTCATTGGGGTCAGCATCAGGGTCAAAAACTATAAGGGTGTTAATTACCGCAGTAATTATTGCACGCTCTTCTTCTCCCCAATCGTAAAAAGTCTGCCCCGTTTGGTAGGGTTTAAGACCGTCCAAAAACGGAGTAATGACATCATTAAATAGCTCCTCGCTATCCTTTACAGGAATATCACGAAAAATTATGCCTACGCTAATGCCTTCTTCAATTTCGTCAAGTGCCTCTGCAAGGTCGTAAGTGGAAAACCCGTCCACCATTTCAAAAACAGGAATTTTATCAGAGTCATAACCTTTCAAGGTTTTTTCGCTGTCCACCCCTTTAATACTTGATGGTCTATCCATATCAAGCATTTCGTAAAGCGGTTCATAATCGAGATAAATGCCGTTGTCAATAATTTCGGACATTTTCTCGGGCAAATAAAGCTCCGCCACCGCCTGACCGGTAACGAGGGCTAAAATACACAAGAGCAATACCGCCATCGGCTTGAGATTGCGAAAAAGTCTGAACATATCTCCTCAATAAAAAGTACTACATTACAAAATATTATAGCACGCAACACCCAACTCGTCAACCCTAAAGACGATTTGGAAAATTAATATTTTGTAAGTATAATGAACTGCAACCACATTTTCTAAAATCTTGCATTATATTTGGTTTCCCTTAATGATTCTTGTTGCATTTTTCATTTTCTGTTCGTCAACTTTTATTTTGAAACAAAAGTCAACAGTCAATATTCTTTTGAAGTTATTGCGATGTTTTTTATGGTTTTTCTCCTTCTAATAAAATGATTTTTATTGGGTCGCTTTTTATCGCAGTGAAATCTTTGTAATTTTCGCCGGAATAGAAAAACACACCACTTAATACTTTGTGGTTTACTGGTTCACCAATAATAAATTCAAAAGTTTGTTGAATTATCTCATCTTTTCTTATCAGCATTTGATGTCTAACCTCTACGCCAATGCTGTTAAATGCCCATTCGGATTCTTCTGGTATAATTGCTATTTCCAAAGGAGACGGGGTTTCCATTTCTCCTCTTAGCAAATAGGCAGTTTGCCAATCGGTGAGTTCAATTGAAATATTCTTTCCGCTTAGGTTCTTAAAGGTGGCAGTAACGGTGATTTTATCGCCAATTTGGGCTTTTGTTTTATCAACAGTTATTGCTAAGCTAAAATTGTCCTTAAGCACTTCCTTGAAATCTCTCATTTCAACCTCCCAAATGAATTGTCTTGCCTCTGTTTTTGCTGCATCAACAACTTCTTTGCTTTTGGCGATATTAATAGTAGTTTTGCCGTTTTCCACAATCGTTTTTATTGTTTCCCAATTCTCGGCGGTGTAGTTGTCTTGCTCTTTGCTTTCGGCATAAGTTTCTAGGCTCGCTATTGCTTGGGTTTTATAATCTGCAAGCTCGTCACCGTTATTGCAAGCCCCTAAGCCCACAACAGAAATCAATAATATAAATATTACACAAAAAACAGTTAATTTTTTTAGCATTTTTACCTCCTTATATCAATATTAAAATAATTTTGCCTTTTTCCCCTTTGCAATTTCATTTTACCTTATTTCGCACAAAAGTCAATAGCCCAATATTCTTTAAGTTATTGCGGTATTTTTCCTTTGTTTTTTCCTTCTACTATATAAGTGGCTCGAAACAACAAAAAAGTTCGGTAAAATTTTATTTTTCTTATATTTATTTTCTTTTTGCTCATTTCCAAGACATTTTTTTATAAGTTACTATGATATTTTACAGAATTCTTAAATATTTTAAATCACAAGAATTAAATTAAAAATATACGACTTTTAACTATTTTAAGTAATTAAAAAAACAAATTCTTTCTATATCCACTCAAAAAAAGGGGCTGTTTCAAAGCAAAACAGCCCCTTTTTTCACTCAATTATTAATTGATTCTTTAATATTATAAGCTAAGCCCTAATCTCAAACCTTCGTCTAAAGCAAAAGCTCCGCCCCTTGCCATAAGCGCATCGCCTATCACATGGACTGTGTCCACTTTGTCTTTTAGCTTTGACTCAAGCGGATTATAAGAATGCATACCTGTTGCCCATACAACGGTGTCGTATCCCGTTAGGTCTACCACCCCGTCTATGCTGGCGCACACCGCTCCGCCTTCGGTCAGCTCTTGAATCTTGGTGTTGGTCATAATCTTTACATTCTTGTCTTGCAATGTTTTGAGCAGTATCATTCTTGTGCTAAAGTGCAACTCTTGTGCTACCTCTTCTTGCATCTCTATCACGGTTACTCGCTTGCCTTGCACGGCTAAATGTTCTGCCGTTTCCAAACCTATTAGCCCGCCGCCTATAATTAAAACATCATTGCCTAAGGGTTTCACACCGTTTAGGATATCTATTGCCTGTATAATAGGAATACCCTTTTCGGTAAACCCGCATTCTAGCGACTCTGCTCCCGTTGCAAGCACCACTTCATCGGGTCTTAACGCTTCAATAGTTTCTGCCGTAGCCTCAGTATTGGTCTTAATATCAACACCGTATTTCTCACACATTTTCACATAATACTTTATGCTGTTTAACATATCGTGCTTTGCAGGCGGCACGGATGCGGGTAAGAACTGCCCCCCAAGCCTTTCGCCTTTTTCTAGCAAAGTCACTCTGTGTCCACGAGCGGCGGCAACCCAAGCACTCATAAGTCCCGCAGGACCTCCGCCCACAACAACAATATTTTTCACCCTTGCAGCAGGAGTAATTTCTCTCTCGCTCTCAAAGCCGGCAAACGGGTTTACCATACAAGATACGCCCTTATCGCTCTCAAGAACTTTAAAGCCTTGACATCTCGTCATACAGCCAATACATTGCAGTACCTCGTTGTACCTGCCCTCTTTTATCTTTGCAGGCAAGAACGGGTCGGCAAGCGAACCTCTGCCAAAACTTACAAAATCAGCATCGCCGTCTGCAATTAGCTTGTCGGCAAAAACGGGGTCAACAATCCGCCCAACAGCAATTACAGGCACTTTTACTGCTTTTTTTATAATACGGGTATCGGGAATATTAAAGCCTTGAGGCACAGCCGCAGGGGCAATAGTCCACTCCAAGCTGCCATACATACCAACAGATACATGAATCGCATCCGCTCCCGCCGCCTCAATAATGCGTGCCATTGCAGCAGCCTCTTCTGCCTCCATTCCTCCGCTCATCTTTTCATCACCGCTTATCCTAAAGGATATGGGGAAGTTCTTGCCGCATTTTTCTTTTATATTTTTTATGATATCAACCGCAAACTTTGCACGAGATGTGATATCACCGCCAAACTCGTCTATCCTCTTGTTGCTAAAAGCAGATAGGAATTGAGCGATAAGATATCCGTGTGCGCCGTGTAATTCCACGCCGTCAAAGCCAGCTTTCTTTGCACGAACAGCTGCATCACCAAACTTTTCCACCAACTCATAAACTTCTTGTGTTCCAAGCGCACGGGGTGTCTCATGCATAGTTGGACAAGCAATCGCCGATGGTGCAACAGGTTGAAATCCAGTGATTTGCGAAACGGTTTGGCGTCCGGCATGCTGCAATTGTATAAACGCCTTTCCGCCTGCTCCGTGAATTCTATGCGCTAATTCTTTAAGTTTGGGTATAAAAGTGTCATCAGATATGAGTATTTGGTCTGGCAACGCCTTGCCAATTGGGTCAACGGCAGCAAACTCAACAATAATCAAGCCAAAGTCGCCTCTTGCTCTTTCCTCATAATACCGTATAAGATTTTCATTCACAAGTCCATCATAACCGATTTTACTAGTACCCATGGGCGGCATAACAAATCTATTTTTAAGTTCCAAACTGCCAATCTTACCTTTACTTAAAATATTTTTAAACATAATATTACTCCTTTCTAAAACTTAGTATTCAAAAATTTACCATTTAAATACATTATCCAAATTTTACAATAAAAGGTAAACTCTGTCAATAGCTACTTTAGCTCCCTTTTACTTTAATAAAACCTCCCCTACTTTTTTGATTCAAACTCGCAATTTAGCGCATAATTATTTAATAACGCTATTTTTTCTTGACAAAGCAAACATCTATCAATATAATATTATAGGTAGCTAAAAAGCAAACGCTATTTAGTCCCAAAACCACACCCTTATAGTTCAATTGTTAAATCTCATCCTTGACAAGTGTGGGCTGATACTAAAAGTTAAATAATTGCTGATGTGGCTCAGTCGGTAGAGCGCGTCCTTGGTAAGTGTGTTGTGATACTAAAAAT
>JBAZCO010000125.1:0-4567 GCA_041654915.1 Clostridia bacterium
ACCGCCGAGCGCTGTTGTCCTTGCGAGCCAAATTTCCTAATATCCACGCCGTTGGATGCTATTTTTATGTCATCTCTGTGCGTGCCTGTTGTTGTATACTCAAGGCGGCTATCCGACTCAAAACTCTCGGCAAGGAGTGCATTGTAGCTAGCTGTAAGGTTTTCAAAGTCAAAAGCCTCTGTTTCGTACACCAACCTTAGCTCCTCTTTGCCGCCCGTGATTTTGCTATGCTCTGCCGCTGCAAGCGGCGCAAGTTTTTTTATAAACTTATCCCTTTCCGATACAATAAACACCCCGCATCTCACCATATCCGCATCAACTATTTTTAGCATATCTTTAAGGGTGGGTCGCCCCTTGTAAGTCTTTAACAATTTGTTTCTTTGCACAAGCAAGCTATTGTAGCGTTGGAGAGTGTAAAAATATGTCTTGCTCTGTTGGGAAAGGCTGATATCCAAAAACCGCCGTCTGTCGGTAGGGCTTTCCTTAACCAAGCGCATTTCTCCGGGAGAAAACAGCACTACATTAAGCACACCCATTAACTCCCCTATCCTTTGCAGGGGCAGACCGTCCACCAATATGCGCTTTTTGCCTTGCGGGTCAATATAAATATCTATTTCGTGTTTAGAAAACCGCTTTTGGATATATAAGGTTACCCTTGCGCCTTCTTTGGTATCCCAATTGATAATTTCCTTATCTTTCAATGCCCGTGCCGATTTGCCGACAGAGGCATAGTATAGCCCGTCTATAAGGTTGGTTTTCCCGCTTGCATTTTGCCCCGTAATAACATTGACGCCCTCGCCAAACTCGGCACTTGCCTTTTGATAGCTTAAAAAATTGGTTAGGCTTATTCTCTCCACCCTCATTGCTCTTCCTCCAATTTGAACGGTGTAACTTGATACACATAATAGTTTAGCCAATTATAGAATAAGAGGTTGCCCGTGCTATTCCAACTAAAGTTTATATCTTGCTCTTTGCCATTCAAAAAGTAGTTTTCGGGCGGGGCAATTGGCAGCCCTTTTTCTTTGTCCCTAAAGTATTCTTTGGCAAGGGTTTCTCTGTCGTACTCGGAATGTCCAAAAAAGAAAAACTTTTTGTTGTCACGGCTCTTTGCAATGCTAGTGCCGCACTCATCCCCCTCGGCAATTACTTTTATATCCTTGTGCGCTTTAAGAGCAACTTCGTCTATTGCCGTGTAGCGGGAGTGGGGTATGGAAAACCTGTCGTTCAAACCTTTTAGGAGCGGCTCATACTCCGTTACCGCCCTGTTTTTATAAACTCCAAACAGTTTTTGGGGCAGCGCAACTTTATCTATACCATAATAGCGGTAAATTGCCGCTTGCGCTCCCCAACAAATAAATATCGAACTTGTTGCCATTTTGTCGGCATAGTCAAGGATTTTAGATAGCTCCTCCCAATATAGCACCTCGTTATATTCAAGCGTTTCCACAGGAGCGCCTGTGACAATAAGCCCGTCTAGGCGCTTATCCTTGATTTCGTCAAAAGTCTTGTAAAACTTTCCCATATGCTCACCCGAAGTGTTACTGCTTGTGTAGCTTGCAGTTTTGATTAGCGTTAGATTAACTTGGAGAGGCGTGTTTGCCAAAAGGCGGGCAAGCTGTGTTTCTGTCTCTATTTTGGTGGGCATTAAGTTAACTATTGCTATTTCTATCGGACGGATATCCTGTGTCATCGCCCGTTTTTTGGACATAACAAAAACATTTTCTTTTTCTAAAATTTTATAGGCAGGTATCGCCTTTGGTATAATAATAGGCATAGAGCCTTTCTCCTCTGCCCAGAGATGTGTTTTGCACTGCTAGCACAAAATACAGCTTTAGTGCTGCAAATACAACTTTCTACGAGCGGTATGGGTTAATATTTGGTGTGATTTGCGCCAAAGGACTCTTTTACCGCCCTTTCCGCCTCACGCTTGGTATCTTTTTCCATTATATCACGGCGCTTGTCCCGCCCTTCCTTGCCTTTGGCAAGCCCAAGCTCTGCTTTCAATAGTGCATCCTTAAAATACAGCTTTGTCACCACAAGCGTATATCCTTTTTGCTGCACCTTGCCCCTAAGCTTGTTAATCTCTGCCCTATTGAGCAGCAAACGGCGCTCCCGCCTTGGGTCAGGGTTGAAGTGACTGCCCATTTTATATGGCGATATATGCGCATTAACAAGAAAAACTTCGTTTCCTTTTATCACGGCATAGCTATCCTTTAGGTTTACATTGCCAAGGCGGACGCTCTTTACTTCGCTACCCCTTAATTCTATTCCCGCTTCGTATGTATCCTCTATAAAGTAGTCGTGATACGCTTTTTTGTTGTTTGCTATTGTTTTTATCATTTTTCCCATTCTGCCAACTGTTTTTTTGTTAGACGCTCCCTTGCCCTTATTCAAAAAAAGGCTATAAACGATATAGCCGATTTTTCTTTAAAAGGTGATATGAGTAGCTTAACTGCCTTGATTTAACTCTTATTCCAAACCTATTAGCAGAAGTTGGAGTATGAAGTAAACAATCGATGAAACCAAGATACCCGCCCCTGTGATTATCGTCCAGCGTTTAAATTTAGATTCGGTTGTCTTTGCCTTGTTCTTGCCAAAGAAGGATTCCGCCGAGCCGGTGATTGCGCCAAGCTTAGCATCAGAGCCTTCTTGCAAGGCAACAATAACTATCATAGCCAAGCAAAGCACGACCATAATCGCCATAAAAATTCCCATAAAAACTGTGATAATTGTATAACTGTCCATTAGACACTCCCTTAACTAATATAAGAAGTTTGGCACTTTCTATAACAAATGCTTACCTATTGTAACATATATTAAAACACTAATCAAGTAAAACAATGAAAAATTTGTATGGTTTGCGTCTAAACTTAGGAAATAAAAAAATCCCTTAAAAAGCATTTACAAAGCACAATTAAACTTATACAATAATAATGGATAACACAAAAAAGGAGAGAAAGTTTGATGAAGGATATTGAAATAGCACGGTTGGCTGAGCCTAAGCGCATTAGTGAGATAGCGCAAAAGTTGGGTATTAGCGAAGATTTTCTTGAGCCGTACGGCAAATACAAGGCAAAAATTACTCTTGAGCCAAAATCTAATCCCAACAGCAGGTTAATTCTTGTTACAGCAACCAACCCCACCCCATATGGCGAGGGCAAAACCACGGTATCGGTTGGGCTTGCCGATGCAATAGCTAGGCTTAATAAAAAAGTTTGTCTTGCGCTAAGAGAGCCGTCACTCGGACCTGTATTTGGCATAAAAGGCGGCGCAGCGGGCGGCGGATATGCTCAAGTTATACCAATGGAGGATATCAACCTGCACTTTACGGGTGATTTCCACGCAATTACCTCGGCAAACAACCTCTTATCCGCATTAATAGACAACCATATAAAACAAGGCAATGCGCTAAATTTAGACAAGACAAGAATTGAATGGAGGCGTGCCATAGACCTAAACGACCGAAGTCTAAGGGAAATAGAAATAGCATTGGGCGGGGAAATTAACGGTGTTCCCCGCAAAGACGGTTTTGTGATAACCGCCGCATCCGAAATAATGGCAATACTCTGCCTTGCGGAAAACCTAGACGACTTAAAGACTAAGCTTGGCAGCATCACTATTGGCTACAATATGGATAAAGACCCCGTTTTTGCCCGTGACTTAGGCGCAGAAAATGCAATGACTATACTTCTTAAAGAGGCGATTTATCCCAATTTGGTGCAAACTTTGGAAGGCACTCCCGCCCTAATACACGGCGGACCTTTTGCCAATATCGCCCACGGCTGCAACAGTATACGGGCAACAAAACTTGCGTTGAGCGTTGCAGACTATACGGTTACAGAGGCGGGCTTTGGCGCTGACCTAGGTGCAGAAAAGTTTATTGATATAAAGTGCCGCAAAGCAGAGCTCAAGCCCTCGGCAGTCGTGCTTGTCACAACTGTAAGAGCGCTAAAGCACAACGGGGGCGGCGTGCTTGAGGCAGGGCTTGCCAACCTAACAGGTCACCTAGAAAACCTAAAGACAAAGTTTGGCGTTAACACCGTTGTTGCTATAAACAAGTTTTTTACAGATACAGACGATGAAATTACTGCCGTTCGCAAGGCGGCAGAAAGCGTTGGCGCAGTTGCGCATATTGCCGATTGTTTTGCAAAAGGTGGTTTAGGGTGTCTTGAACTTGCCAAAGAGGTTATCAAAGTCGCAGATAGCGGCAGTGACAGCTTTAGCCTTCTCTATCCCGACACGCTCTCCCCAAAGGAAAAAATCAGCCTTATTGCACGGGAAATTTATGGCGCAAGCGAAACTGTTTTTAGTGATGAGGCAGAGGCAAAACTTAAAGATATCACTGCTTGGGGGTTTGCCAACCTTCCTGTTTGCATAGCCAAAACACAATATTCATTTTCGGACAATCCCGAACTTCTTGGTCGTCCAAAGGGATTTAAATTTTTTGTTAGGGATATCTCTTTGCGCTCTGGCAGCGGCTTTATAGTTGCGGTGTCGGGAAAAATTATGCTAATGCCCGGGCTTTCCAAAAACCCCGCCGCCCTCGGTATGCAAATAGACTCTAAAG
>JBAZCO010000126.1:0-4534 GCA_041654915.1 Clostridia bacterium
ATTGTCGGAGAGGTATTGTTGGTGAATGAAGTATATTGCGGACTCTATATTTCATAGTTTTATTTGTTTTATATTGCTGTTAAAAATTGTGTTCTTGCTAAAGACTTATATAAAATGCGCCAATGTTTGTAAAAATATTTGCGCCCTACTATACCCCTACTTGAAGGTGGGATAAAAAATACGGGGCGCAAAAAATTACCGCAAGCTGTTTGGAATATCCAACGCTTGCGGTAACGGTTGTTGTTTGGAGGACTAGTGTCCTATATTAAATTGCGCTCCCAAACTCTGTTTTAAGTTGTATAAGGTACGGCAGTAGCAATTTGCTAGGGATTTTGGGATGATTTTTTACAAAGCAACCGCCGAAGTTGCACAAGGGCAAATAAAGGGCGGGGTCACTTATAAGCGAAGTGCAACGGATATAAAACAAACCCTGTTCACGATTGATATAGTTTTGCAAGCAGCAGATTTTTTGATGAATTTTGAGGTGGATTTGAACGGAAATGCGACCAATGTCGTACAAGCGGTACTTGCAATTAGCATTTGGGCTTACAAGCCCCGTAGCCGTTTAAATGCGCCCAAAAGACGCAAAAAGATGCGGGAGAATAAAAACATATGGCGCAAACTCTCTATGCAATATGTTTGAAAAATAAACGGCTTTGGTAACGGTAGATTGTGAAAGACTGTTGCCAATAAAATTAACTGCGCCATATGTTTTTATTCACTAAAAAAGATGAGCAAAGTGCGTGGGATAAAAAATACGGAGCGCAAAAAATTACCGCAAGCTGTTTGGAATACCCAACGCTTGCGGTAACGGTTATTGTTTGGAGGACTATCGTCCTTTATTAAAATTTGTGCTCCCGCAAACTCTGTTTTAAGTTGTATAAGGCACGGCAGTAGCAATTTGCTAGGGATTTTGGGATGATTTTTTACAAAGCAACCGCCGAAGTGTACAGGCGGTACACGAGTGGCGGGGGTTTTGTGAAAAAGCGCCCGAAAGATGAGCAAAGTGCGTGTGGAAAAAATACGGGACGCAAAAAAATACCGCAAGCTGTTTGGAATATCCAACGCTTGCGGTAATGGTTGTTGTTTGGAGGACTATCGTCCTATATTAAAATTTGTGTCCCGTATTTTTTATCCCTTAAGCTTTAGGTACTCGGGCGATATAATAGTTGGGGTATAGGGCGATATCGTAGCTGTAAGTCTCGCTTTGTATTGCCTTATATTTAAGGTCTGTATCCACATACCAACCCTCAAATACAAAGTAGTAATTATAGGCGGCTTCGGTTGCGGGTGTGGAGTAGGCATAAGGTGTGTTGTTAACAATTGCCGCAGGGGTGTAAGTTAAGGTGATTGTTTCATCAGTTTCGTATGTGTTGGTTTGTAGGTTGGTATATTGGGGAGTATTGTTTATTGTCACTCTTGGGTCGGATGTAAGTATTCTATCTTGCTGAGAGCCGCTCTCATAGGTAGTGATATACTTGGTGTGGTTGGCTTCTTTGTAGGATACTTGTATTTGCCCCGACATATAGCGTGCCACTGTTTCGTGGGTGTCTAATAGTCTTGACAATGCGTGGTCGGAGTCATATTCTTTTCTCCACCCTTGTGACTCGGGGTGACTGCTCGGAGGATTGTCCATAGGACGCCTTTCTTCGCCCGATTTTGTCCACCAACGCTTGATAAGCACATTCTCAAAGTATTCGTCAACCTGCATTGCCGCCGATACTTGGTGTCTTGGACGCCCGTCAATACTTGCGGTGTGGTAGGCGGAATAGTTTACTTCAATAGCAGTTTTAATATTTGCATTTACACCGTCCCAATGCTGTTCGTCTGCCTTGGTTAGCTGGGTGTTTATGCTAGCATCTCTGTAATTGGTGTCCATATTGACAAGCATTGCATTGTTTCTGCCAATCTTTTCTTCCTTTTCCGCTTTAAGCGCCTCATAATTTGCAGCGGTTTTATCTAGGCGCTCGATTTCTTTTTCAAGTATAACATTATCTTTCTTATAAGATTGTATACCTCTTATGTAGTCGGCGCTGTAAGAATAAATTTGATACTTGAGTGCGTTGGAAAGATGACGGTAGGTAGTACCCTCTTTCACAAGTGAGTGGTTGATTGTATAGTCTTGTGACCTTAGTTGCTCAACATTTAGTTCAACTTCTTTTATCAAGTTTATATTGGCATTCCTTTCGCCCTCGCTAAGTATATTGTAAGCCTTGCTCTTTGCGTTATAGTTGGTAACCCTATGGTTTTCGCCAGTATACTCGTAGTTGATATCGCTAAGCACCAAAGTGGAGGAAAGCCCTACTTTAAGTCCTGCTTTCATCTCGCTAGAATAGGTTAGCCCTCTGTCGCCGGGGATAGCGTAGCCGATACCAAATACTTCACGGTCAAAGTCTTCTTGCCTTGTTTGGAAGTTGAAGTGTGCGCCGTAGTATTTGTCATAGAATTGCGCCTCATATCTATAACCTTGTGCATATTGTTTTCTGTCATATGCGGCATACTTAATAGCAAGCTCGTTGGTTTCTTGGTAGTCGTTTTGGGAAAGGCGGGTGAAGTCCTCATAATCTTTATCGTTAAAAACAGCATAGTTTGCCTTCTCGTATTGATAGTAGTAACCGTAAAGCTGTACTATCTCTTTTTTATCTTGCGGCACATAGTTTTTACTTTGAATATCTTCTGTTTTTATCGTTCTGTTAAATGCTTTGAAGTATACAAGTGAGTCATAGTCAAAGAATATCTCTTTAAAATATTCATCAAACCCGTCTTTATCTTGAGGGATAGGATTGTTTATGCCTTCGGCTGTGTTGTTGTAGTCGGAAATCATAGTTTCTATTACAACTTCTTGGGCGTATGCAAGCTGTTCCATAGCAACTCTTGCCGCTTGGTCGCCGTCTGCTCCAAAAATATCCACAAGCTCCCCAACTACTTTCCTTCTCTTCATTTGAAGGTTATAATCCACGGTTTCTTGGTTGGGGTTTCTATCCCTGTCGGGGTCAACATAGTCGGCGTTTTCGTCATCATAAAGGTCATACAGGTAGTCTAAGTCTTCGTAGTCTTGTATGGCGCTACCTTTGCCTTTGGTGAAGTTGTAGTCCTTGCCCGAATAGTCTGCACGAGCAATATAATTGACAAGCGCAGTCATTTTTTCTTCGGGAAGTGCCGCTATCGCCATCCTGTTGATTATTTGAGAAACATCTGCCGCCCTAAAAATCTTGGTAAAGGTGGTAGTGTCGTCGTCGATATCTTTTTCGTTTTCCTCATCCTGCTTGTCTTGCAGTTTGCCTTCTGCCGATGTTTTTGCAGAGGATGAATACTCCCTTTTGGGTACATTGTAGTAGCTGGCGACTGAGCCGTAGTCAACTAAATCGGCAAGCGGCTCTACTATTTTTTTGTTATTGTTGTTGCCGTTTGGGTTTTCTGGGTCAAGACAGGCAATCAAAGACATTGCTACTAATAATGCAATTATTAAGACGATAATTTTTTTCATGAACATCTCCTAGTTAAGTTGATATATATTTTGAAAGCTAGTACAAGCTTATCAAACGATTTTGTGGGGCGGAAAAGTTTAGGGTTTTTCCGACACTCCTGCTATTTTACTTGCATACTCTTCCCAAATATCCATATAGAATTCTTTGTCCTCATCGGGAACATAGATGACTGTTACATTATCGAATGCGCCGTCTAATATCTCTATATACTGGGTGATTTCCACAGAGTTGGGGGCTGTGAGTGATGCAAATGCGCCGCCAATAATAGAAGTTATGCCAGCGGGAATTACAACATCTTGCTCTGTGCCGCTATACAAGAACAGTCGCTCATTCTCCACGATAAACTCGGGTTGCATACCCAGCCAAGGTGTTCCTCTAAACGCATCTTTGCCAATAAAGACCACAGAGGAAGGAATGTTAAAGTTAGCAAGCGCCGTACAGCCTTCAAATGCGCTTTCCGCTATTACTTTTAGACTTGAATTTTCAGGCACAGTCACGCTGGTAAGCGTGGTGTTGTTCTTGAATGCCTCGGCATTTATTACGGTTACAACAGCTGGTATTTCCACCGATGTGGCAGTGCCGTTGTACTTTATTAGCACCGCAGACGCATCGCCGTAGGCAATGAGCATACCGTTGGAGTCATTTCTAATGCCTGTATTGGTTAGTGCGGAAGGAGCTATTAGCCTAAGCGTTTCGGGGAGGTTGATATCTCTAAGGTAGATACAATCATAGAAAGCGTTATCCCTAATTTCTGTTGCCTCTGAGCCAATGGCAAATGTGATTTTTGTAACACGACGGTTGCCTCTCCAAACAGAAACATCAATCGTATCCCTATTAACAAACGCATACTCGTTTACCACTTTGATAGAGCTAGGTATAATTACCTCCTCATCCGTGCCTTTGTATTTATACAGCAATCCGGGTATTGGCTCTACAAAGTTGCCTTGCATATGATACCAATCTGTGCCTTCAAACGCATAGACACCTATGGTTTTTACGCTTGCGGGCAAGGATATACTGCTAACTGTTGTTGCTCCGTCTAGCAT
>JBAZCO010000127.1:0-4511 GCA_041654915.1 Clostridia bacterium
TATGGCGGTTAGCCCAAACGGCAACCTTTACCCCTGCCATCAGTTTGTGCCTGATAATAATTTCCTTATAGGCAATGTTTTTGACGGCATCACCAACCAACCTATTAGAGAAAAGTTCGCCTCTGTTACCGTGCTAAAAAAGGAGCATTGTAAGGAGTGTCCCGCCAAATATTATTGCGGGGGCGGCTGTGCGGCAAATGCAAACAACTTTACATCTAGGATAGACGGACAGTACAAAACAGGTTGTGAACTATTGGTAAAACGGTTGGAAATAAGTCTGGCAATCGCTTTTATCGAAAAAACATTAAATTAATTATATATTATAATACTTAATTTATTGACTATTATTTTCAAAAGTCTTATAATTGTAAAGACTACAAATTGGAGGCATTCTTGTGAGCAAAACAAAAGCAATTGTTATTTTGGTTATAATAACAGTTTTTACAATAGGTTCGGCTCTACTGATAGTCCCGCTAAACGGCAAAGAGTCCTTTAAAATAGGCAAAACTAATTACGACTTTTATTGGGTGGCAAGCAGTATTAGGCTTGGTCTTGACCTAGAGGGTGGTATGTATGCTGTTTACAGTGCGGACTTGTCCGACCTTTCCACCGAAGACGCCGATAAGGCTATGGACGGCACTATCGCCAACCTTTCCACTCTTTTATTTTCCAAAGGATACACCGAGGCGGTTGTAACCCGTCAGGCAGGAAATAAAATTCGGGTAGAAATCCCCGCAGTAAGTGACACCGAGCAACTTATAGCTTTGCTTGGCGAGCCGGCTAAGCTTGAGTTCAAAGATGAAAGCGGGCAAGTTCTTGTTACCGGCACACAACACTTAGAGGATGCCACCGCCACATTGTACCAAGGGTACTATGCGGTTAGTCTTAAATTTAATACCGAGGGAACAGCGGCTTTTGCCCGTGCTACCGAAAGTAATATTGGCAAGGCAATAAGCATTTATGTTAATGATAATTTGCTCATCAGCCCCACCGTAAATAGCGCAATCACAGACGGCAATGCCGTTATTACAGGCAACTACGACTACGCTAAGGCAAATGAGCTAGCTGTGCAGCTCAAGGCAGGTACTTTTGATGTCCCCTTGCAGCCCGACAACAACGGAACAATATCCCCATCACTTGGGCAAGATGCCCTAAAGTTCGGCATCATTGCAGGGCTTGTAGGTATTGCGGCTGTTATTCTTTTTATGATTATTGTTTATAGAGGTATGGGTCTTGTTGCCTCGTATGCTCTTATCATATATTCAATATTATTGCTTTATTTATTGGCACTCATTCCTTGGGTGCAGCTCACCCTCCCCGGTATCGCCGGTGTCATATTAAGTATTGGTATGTCGGTTGACGCCAATGTGCTTATATTCGAGAGGATAAAAGACGAGCGCCGTTTGCACGGTAAATCTATACAATCGGCATCAAAGGCGGGTTTCAAAAAAGCGTTGGTTGCGATTATTGACTCCAACATTACCACGATTATTGGCGCAATAGTTATGATGGTGTTTGGTACGACCGCAATACAAAGTTTTGGCATAAGCGTTATTATAGGCGTTATATTGTCTATGTTCTCGGCTATAACAGTATCTAGATTGCTGCTTAGGATTTCGCTTGCTTTAAACGATACAAACTACGGCTACTACGCCCTTAATTTTGCGGAGGTCGGGAGTGATGACTAAAAGAAAAGAGTTTTTTAATAAATTTAATATCCATTTAAGGGAACTGAAAATATTTCAAAATGCATATTATTGGTTTATTGTTCCTTTGGCAATAGTATTTATTGCGCTTGTGTGCGGCACGGTATACGAAATGGCAGATACCCGCTACGAAGGCTTTGCCAATGTGGGTGTAGACTTCAAGGGCGGTACGGTACTTACTGTAAAAATGACCAGCGCCGACCTTATCAACCTCAATTATGATGAAAATGTGGACTTGATATTTGATTTAGCCGAAGAACACGGCGTGAACATCTCATCAATACAAACCAGTGGTAGTGACTCATTTGTGTTAAGGTACACCAATACGGTAAACGGTGAGGACTTCAACTCCGCCGAAAAGACTGCGGATATGATAACCGTTAACACCGCCCTTACCAAAGATATTCAAGATAAACTTGTAGAAAAATACAATCTTTCCTCTGTGTCCGAAGTTACGGTAACTGCCGAACTGATAAACGCAACAGCAAGCAGTGAGTTTGTTGGCAATGCGTTTCTTGCAATAGGTATAACTATACTGCTAACCTTTATATATATCATTGTACGCTTTGATGCTTTTAGCAGTATTGCCTCACTCCTTAGTATTATTCACGACATAATCGTGATGATGGCGTTTGTTATTATATTCAATCTCCCCATAGGCAGCACGCTTATAGCAGGTATCATTACTGTTGTAGGATTCTCAATTAATAATACGATTGTCGTGTTCGATAGGGTGAGGGAAACTCTCAAACCCTTCAAGAACAAGAAGTCTAAAATTGAACCTAGATATATTGTTAATACTACAGTGGCAGATACGCTTACCCGCTCACTATTTACAATAGTAAGCACGATGTTAACTATTTTGGTGCTTGCCGTGGTTGGCGTGCCTGCACTAACCGAGTTTTCACTTCCAATTATATTTGGGCTTGCGGCGGGGTTGTATTCCTCTGTGTTTATTGCTCCCACAATATGGGGACTGCTTATGCAAGCTAAACAAAAAAAGGATAGCTCCAAGAAGAGTAATTATAAAAAGGGTACACCACAAAGAGTACGCCGTTAAAAATCTAAAAAAACAAGCCCGCAAAACGGGCTTTTTTTCCACTAATTAGGATGTGCTAAAAGATGTCGGCAGGACAAAACAAGCCGTTGGATAAAGACGGTAATTTAATAATAGAAAAACTCCTATTAGATAGGGGTATAGATACAGATGAAAAGGTGCAGAAGTTTTTGTACCCCTCGGTGGATGACTTTACCCCGCCACGAGCTTTGCACGGGATAGAAGACGGAGCAAACAAAATAAGGGAACACATTAAAAAAGGCAGTAAGATTTTAATTTATGGCGACTATGACTGTGACGGTATAGGCGCTGCGGCAATACTCTATCTTGCTTTGAAGGATATGGGAGCGGCAACGGATGCGTTTATACCCGTGAGAACAGAGGACGGATATGGACTATCTATAGACGGTATTACCCGTGTATTTGCCACATTTGCTCCGCAGCTGATAATTACGGTTGATTGCGGAATAAGCTCTCACATAGAAGTAGATTATATTAAATCTTTGGGTGCAGATGTGATTGTAACCGACCATCACGAGCCGCAAAGCATACTGCCCGATTGCATAATTATCAATCCAAAACTACAAAAAAATTATCCCGAATTATGTGGCGCAGGGGTAGCGTTAAAACTTGTAGAGGAACTAAAAGGACCGGAATATGCCTTTAAATTCTTGGATATATGCGCTATTTCTACGATTGCCGACCTTGTGCCGCTCACAAGTGATAACCGAATAATAGCAAGTTTAGGAATTAAGATGCTAAGCAAAAATTTGCGTCCTGGCATAAAGGCTCTCTTAAAGGTAGCAGGGCATCGCCCTGACGAAAAAATCACCTCTTATGATGTAGCATTCAGAATTGCTCCCCGCTTAAATGCTTCGGGACGGCTTAGCACAGCGGAAAAGTCTTTCAATTTGCTTGTGGAAACCGACCCATATTTACTGTCTTTGATAGCAGATGAGTTAGAGGCGGAGAACAAAGCAAGGCAAGAGCTATGCGCCGCCACCATAGAGGAGGCAAAGTCGCTATTAGATGAATATGACATATTAAATAATAGGGTGATAGTGCTGTACAAGTCCGACTGGGAGGGTGGCGTGATAGGAATAGCGGCGGCAAAAATCACCCAAGAATATCATCGTCCTGTCATACTGTTAAGTGAAAAGGGCGGTGTATGGAAAGGCTCTTGCAGAAGTATATCGGGTGTCAACATACACGATATTTTGGAGCATTGCAAAGATTTGCTTTGCGGCTTTGGCGGGCATAGCATGGCAGCAGGGCTATCTGTTTTGCAGGAAAACCTACCAAAGTTTATTGCAAAATGTAACGAATATACAGCGGCGGCATTTGATGAGCGGCTTTTTGTGCCTAAAAATAGATACGATGCCGAAATTTCCCTAAAGGAAATAGGGTTTAAATTTGTCGAGGCGCTTGAGCGTTTTGAGCCGTTTGGCACAGATAACCCCCGTCCAATATTTATGGAAAAACATAAAGCCACTGCCTTTGCACGCATCAAACGGCATAACCACATCAAACTAAATATTAGCCGTGTTACAAGTATGCTTGCTTTCAATTCCGCAGAATACTTAGGCATACTTTGTTCGGATATGGAAAAAAAGCTGTACTTTACTATTGAAAAAGAGATTTTCAACAACCGTGAGTTAGTAAAATGCTATTTGAAAACAATAGAAATAACTGACTTCTCATCTAACGGAGGCGACTTTTTAGCTTATGCGGAAAGCCACCTCCCGTAT
>JBAZCO010000128.1:0-4493 GCA_041654915.1 Clostridia bacterium
ACAGATGCCCCTAGCAAAGCCTCAAACTGTGCCTCGGGGATTTCTGCCGCCTTTGCAATGTCGTAATAGTTGGGAGCGGCATCCCTAAAATCGGCTATTTCGGTAGTTTGGGCTACCAAATACACCCTTTTATCTAGCCTTATATCCCTAGAGGATGAGCCTACCAAAATATCAAATTCGCCCTCCTCTGCTGTCCAACTCTTTGTTTTAATATTGTAAAATGCAAATGAGCGTGCATCAAGTTCGATTGTTACAGTCTTTGTTTCTCCTGCTTTTAATGATATTTTTTCAAAGGCTTTAAGTTGCTTGTCCGACATAAAGATAGTTGATTTTATATCATTTACATATACTTGCACAACTTCTTTGCCCTCATATTGCCCTATGTTTTTAACATCAAAGGATATTTCCAAAGTGTCATTATCGGTTATTTTTTCTGCGGATAAAGTTAGGTTGCTATACTCAAATGCTGTGTATGAAAGCCCGTGTCCAAACGGAAAAAGCACGGGTTTGTTTGCGGTATCGAAGTAGCGGTAACCCACATATATACTCTCTCTATATTCGGCAATGTACTTGCCGAAATAATTGGTGCTTAGCACATCGGATAGTTGCAAGGGGTAAGTTTCGGCAAGTTTGCCCGAGGGATTTACCCGCCCAAACAACACATCTAGCGTGCTTTCGCCCCCCGCCTCCCCTGTGAGGTACACATTTAATACTGCTGCCGCCTTATCTATCCACGGCATAACAACGGGAGAGCCGCCTGTTAGGACAACTATAATATTCTTGTTATACTTATATATTTCCTCTAAAAGCGTGATATGTGAGGGCGGAATGCTAAGATGCTCTCTATCAAAGCCCTCCGACTCAAAGTCCTCGGTAAGTCCGATGAATAAAAGCACATTTTCTTTAGATTCGGCAAGCTTGCAAGCTTGGTAAATCATATCCTCTTTGGGGGCAGGTGAGGTTACCGAATAGCCTGGGGCATACTCAAATTTAATATTTTCTCTTTGCAAGGCGGCAAGAAAGCTAACCTCATCTTTGGGGTTGAGCCTGCTGCTGCCCGAACCTTGACTTCTAAGCTTATCGGCAAGTTCCCCTATAACTGCTATCTCCGCACCCTCGGCTAACGGGAGAATCGGACCTGTGTTTTTTAACAAGACACTACCCTCTGCCGCCGCACGGCGTGCCAAAGCGTGATGTTTTTTATAATCTGCCTTGTATCCTTTGTTTTTCTCATAAACCTCGTGACACTTGAAAACAAACCTTAGTACTCTTGTCACTGCGGTATCGAGGTCGTCAATATCTAGCTTGCCCGACTTTACTGCATTAACTATCATCTTATCGTGTTCACCGTTAGATGACGGCATTTGCAGGTCAAGCCCTGCCCAAACACCTTTTACCCTATCGCTCACAGCGCCCCAATCGGACACCACCAAGCCTTGATATCCCCATTCCTCACGAAGGATTTGCGTAAGCAAGTTTTTATCCTCTCCCGCATAAACACCGTTTATTCGGTTGTAACTGCTCATTATTGTATAGGGTTGAGATTTTTTTACCGCTGTTTCAAATGCAGAAAGGTAGATTTCTCTTGCCGTTCTTTCGTCGACATCGGAGCTAGACACCAACCTCCTAAATTCTTGGCTGTTTATTGCATAGTGCTTTAGTGATGTGCCAACACCCTTTTGCTGGATACCGTTAATATATGCGGCGGCAAGTTCGCCCGTAAGATAAGGGTCTTCGCTAAAGTATTCAAAGTTCCTGCCGCAAAGCGGATTTCTTTTTATATTTATTCCCGGTCCAAGCAACACGGATACACCTTGCTCAAGACATTCGTCCGCCAAGGCTGCGCCCACCTCGCCCAAAAGTGCCTTGTCCCAAGTCGAGGCAAGCGTTACTGCCGGGGGAAAGCAGGTAGCGGGCAAACTGTCCTTGAAAACATTGCCAATACCACCTTCGCTTTCCACCTCTCGCCTAACACCGTGAGGTCCGTCCGCAACAAAAACCGAGGGTATGCCCAGCCGAGATATCGGAGTAGTTTCCCAAGGGGCAACTCCCGAACAAAGCGCCGCTTTTTCTTCCAAAGTCAGCTCATTTAACAAACTTTTAATTTTATTCTCCATTTTTAACCGCCTATTTAAATATCTATTCTGTTTATATTATACAATTATTTACAGCAAAAAACACCAAAATATGGTGATTTGCCCGAACTTTTGGACGAATACTTTTTTAGTCCCGCTGGCAAAGGGATAAAGCGCTTATGTTAATTAGCGCTATTTTCTATCTTTTTAAGAATCTTATCGCACTTGCGGTTGTATCTGCCTGCCTTAACAAACTTGCCCATACCACGGATAACCTTGCCGTTTAACACATCGATTATACCTTCCATCATCCCTTTGGACAGCATTCCTCCGTTGGTGGTTGCCATTGAGCGAAGTGTGTTGGTGGACACCATTTCTTTTATAAAGTTTCTCATTATAAGAGAGTTTTCGTCCTTGCCTCTAAATGCAAGCGAAACACCTTTTGTTAACAGCGAGTGAAAAATTTTGCCCACAAATTTAACCCTTGCCTCTTGCGGTGTCGTTTCCCAGCGTATCGGTTTGATTTCGTAATATTTAGCGGGGGGAGTATAGCCAAGAATCTCGGTGAAAGCCGCATCGCTAACCTTGCCGTTGAACGAAAAATATTCGCCGTGCCGCTCCCTGTCATACAAGCCCTTTGCAGACACACCCTCGCCCTTTATTTTTGTTGACAACAAAATATCCGCCGAACTTTTACCGATTAAAATTTCGTATGTTCCGCTCTCGATTTCCCAAGCGTTGGTATCTACATTAAAAAAGCTAAACGCTCTTCCGTCCAACACAAACTCGGCAGTCTGCGTTTCATTGGGAGCAAGGTCCAGCTTGCAATATCCTTTTAGCTCCTTATCCGCACGGATAATGTCGCTATTTGTTGCCCTAACATACAGTTGAACAACTTCCTTTCCTTGCCGTTTGCCCGTATTTGTAACCTTGCACCGTACAGTTACTTCGCCATCCATAGATATGGAAGTTTTATCTGCCGAAATATCGCTATATTCAAATGTAGTATAGGATAATCCGTATCCAAAGGGGAATAGCACGGGTTTTTTTGCAGCATCATAGTACCTATAACCCACAAAAATACTCTCCCTGTACTCCACTGAGAGCGGACCTTCTGGAAAATAGTTATATGAGGGATTGTCCTCTAGTTTTATGGGATAAGTTTCGGCAAGTTTGCCAGACGGGTTTACATTGCCAAAAACGAGGTCTAAGGTAGACTCTCCAACTGCCTGCCCCGGCAGATACATATTTAGTACGGCATTCACTCCGTTTATCCACGGCAACTCCGTTGGCGCTCCGCCATAGAGAACCACCGTAATGTCCTTGTGCAAGCCAATAAGCTTTTGTATAAGCAGGTTTTGATTGTCGGGAAGGCGCATATGTTTCCTATCAAATCCCTCCGACTCATAGAACATAGTCAAACCGGCAAAGACAAGAATTTTGCCGTCACTCTCCCTAGCAAGCGCCACGGCTTTATCTATTGCATTGTAGTCGGGTTGGTCGCTAATAACAGAGTAGCCTGCCGCATACTCAAAATTAATGCCCGCCTCTGCAAACGCATCTTTGGGACTTACTAGCTTGTTGGGCTTGATAAGGGAACTTCCGCTGCCTTGATAGCGAGGTCTTTCAAACAATGCGCCTATCACAGTGACGGTGTCATCTTTGCTAAAAGGCAAGGTGTTATTCTCGTTCTTGAGAAGTACCGCCCCCTCTCCCGCTACCTTGCGAACAAAGCGGTGATGAGCCTCTATGTCATATTTATAACCGTCTGTTTTTACAGAGTTAACTTTAAGATTGACGCTTAGCAGCCGCTTAACTGCGGTGTTTAGGGTTTCTATATCCAACTTGCCCTCGGCAACAGCATTTACAATTTCAAACACGCTCTCGCCCGAGCCGCCCGGCATTTCTAGGTCTAGCCCATTTTTTAAGCCCTTGACCCTGTCGACAGTTGCGCCCCAATCCGTTACCACATAGCCTTCATAACCCCATTCCTCACGGAGAATATCGGTTAAAAGTTTTTTGCTTTCGCTTGCATACTCCCCGTTAATTTGATTATATGCACACATAACGGTATAGGGTTTTCCCTCTTTTACAGCACGCTCAAAACTTGCAAGATAAATTTCCCTTAACGCCCTTTCGTCCACCACCGCATTTATCCGCAAGCGGTTATCCTCTTGGTTGTTCACCGCATAGTGCTTGAGTGATGTGCCAATGCCGCTCTTTTGTATACCCGATATAAAAGCCGCCGCCGCCCTTCCGCTAAGATATGGGTCTTCCGAATAATATTCAAAGTTTCTGCCGCAAAGCGGTGAGCGCTTTATGTTTGCGCCTGGACCTAACACAACCCCCACTTGCTCTTGCTTAGCCTCGTCAGCTATATGTTCGCCCACTTTGGCAATTAACTCATTATCCCAGCTG
>JBAZCO010000129.1:0-4470 GCA_041654915.1 Clostridia bacterium
CGGCCCTACGCCCAATGCGGGCTTGCCGCAACTGTATGCCGCACGCACCATACCCGAACCGCCCGTTGCAAGAATTAACGCAACTCCCGAGTGATTCATAAGCTTATTGGTTGCCGCTACTGCAGGAAACTCTATCCATTGTATACAATGCTCCGGTGCGCCCGCTGCCACAGCCGCCTCTTTTACTATGCGAGCCGCCTCTTTTGAACATTGTTGAGCGGACGGGTGAAAGCCAAAAATGATTGGGTTTCTTGTCTTGGCGCAAATAAGTGCCTTAAATATCGTTGTCGAAGTGGGGTTGGTAACAGGGGTTACGCCTGCAACCACGCCTACCGGCTCGGCTACCTCAACATAGCCTTCCAAATCGTTCTCATTTATTATACCTACGGTTTTATCCCTCTTGATAGAGTGCCAAATATATTCGGTTGCGAACATATTTTTTATCACCTTATCTTCGTATAGCCCTCTCCCCGTTTCGTTAATCGCCATTTTAGCAAGTTCACGGTGTGTGTCAAGACCGGCAAGCGCCATTGCATAAACAATTTTATCTATCTGCTCTTGCGTATAGCCCATATATTCGTCAAGTGCTATTTGAGCGTTTGCGACAAGCCCGTTTATCATAGTATCCACATCGGGTACTTCGGTTTTTGCATTGTTAAGTTCGTTTTTTGTTGCCATAAGTTGCTCTCCTTATTATGATTGTATATTTCTGTTTGAATTATTAGATTTTTTTATTTTAATTTATTGCTATTTTGCTTATGATTAGCCGTCCTTTACTTCCTCAAGTTGTTTAGATAACAGCGCAAGTGATGCCGCCATATCCTCATTCTTGAGAGCTAGCCCCGTCGGAACAGTTAGCGGCGCTGGCGCAAAGTTCCAAATCCCCCGTATTCCTGCGGCAACAAGCTTGTTGCACACTTCTTGTGCAAATTGCTTTGGCACAGTTATTACCCCTATCCTAATTCCCTTTTCTTTGATAAAAGCATCCAATTCTTTAATATCGTATATTGGCTTGCCATCCACATTATTCCCAATAATCTTATCATCCGTATCAAATGCCGCAATAATGTTCAAGCCATAGTTTTGGAAACCTTCGTAGGACATAAGCGTGCGCCCAAGCCCCCCTGCGCCCACTATTACTGCATCACTCACCCTGTCATAACCCAAAAAATGCTTTAGGTCGCCAATAAGCTCCGCTACCGAAAACCCCGTACCCGGCTTGCCCTCTAAGCGGCTTACAGCGGCAATATCCTTGCGCACTTGTATCGCACTATACCCAAACTTCTCAGCAATCGCCGTGGAGGAGGCGGATATTTCCCCATCTTTTTGGCACTCTGCCAAATATCTTAAATACTCGGGCAGCCTAAGGAGTGTGGCTTTGGAGACTGTTTTTTGTTTTTCTGTTACTCTTTTCATAGTTCGATAAAATTATATCGAATAGGCGTGCTTTAGTCAAACGCTTTGCATTGCTCTCTTAAAGGAAATTAAAAGTAAATATACCTTGAAATTAAGCCGCTCTGGCTGTGTCTAAAAAAAGGTATTGGAGGGTTAACTTGGAAATGCAAACTAGCAAGATAAAATTCTCTTTTCTCCTTATGATTAAATAATAGCAACAAGTCGAACAAGTTAATATTTTCTTTTGTTGAAATACTATCTTTTATATGTTAGAATTAAATATAAATATACGGAGGCAATAAAATGATACTTGATTACAACAGCGTGGTAGAATTGGTTTATTCTGCTAGGAGTATTGCCCTTCGACCTTTTTCCTCTATGGTGGTGAGCGAAAAGCAAGCTAATGATTTTGTCACCAACATAGATTTGGATATTAATAATTATTTAAAAAAAGAGCTTAATCAGCTTTATCCCTATATAGGTTTTCTTACAGAGGAAGAGCCGGGACAGTTGTCCTCAACTTGTTTTATTTTAGACCCCATAGATGGCACAACCAATCTTATTCGTGATTATCGTATGAGTTCGATATCGCTTGCCCTCTATCACGAAGGCGAGGCGGTGTTTGGCGTGGTATTCAACCCATTTAATAAAGAGATGTTCTTTGCGATAAAAGGCAAAGGCGCTTATTGCTTTGATACTTCGTTTGGGATTGGTAAACTGCTAAAAATAGGAGTGTCAAATTATCAGCAGTCACCGCTCTCTTGCAGCAAGCGTGAAGCGCCACAAAGCTTACTTGAGTTTGGCGCAGGCTCGTCCAACAAAGAAAATGCAGATGCCAACTTTGCGCTTGCTAAATCTATATTTTTAGAGTGTCTGGACATCCGCAGAGTTGCCTCAACCGCCCTAACTATTTGTTACATTGCCGCAGGCAGGCTGGACGGCTATTTTGAAAGGATAATAAAGCCTTGGGACTATGCCGCCGCATCAATTATCCTTGCAGAGGCGGGCGGCAAAAGTACGGATTGGAGCGGTGCGCCCCTGCCTTTTAGTAAGCCCGGCACAATCATATCTAGCAACGGTGTTATTCACGACTTTTTACTAAAAAAAGTTGCTCTAGCTTGATTATTTTAAGGAGATATATATGAACAAGACAGCAAAGACCATAGGAGTGCTGCACGGAACGGCTTTCACTTTGTTTTTTATTATAAATAAATTGCTAGACTATGTGTTGTATCCGCTCATCACCAAAGCGGTAAGCTCCGAAATTATTGTAATTGCCATATCGGTTGTACTGTCTGCGTTTTTATACGGTATTATTTACACCGCCGCATCAACCACATACAAGCTTTATTACTTTCGTTTTAAGGACAAAAGCTTGTTTTTAAAAGGTACTTGGTATCATATTCATATCCCGTATGATATAAATAAAAGGCTGTCTGTCCAAAGCATCCGTGGCGGCAAAACTGTGATAGACCAAACTTTTTTTGATTATCGTTTTAGGGGTGAAAATGTATCCTATCGCTACAATAATAATATTTTAGCAGAGGACACTTCCCGCAGCACAAGCTGGTCGTACAAGTTTGTGCATCTTGAAGAGGCGGATAAAACGGTATACGGCTGTTATGGCGCAACTTCGGCAAACGATTCCTACAAAGAATATGCCTTATGCCCCAAATGCGAGAGAGCGTTTGATACACCCAAAAAATTGCTAGAAAGCCGCAACGAACGCTTAGGCATACACAAACTAAAAATTATTGATGAGGACGGCAAACTCACCCTGCGTGGGCATTATACCGACACTTGGCCCTCGGCTAATAATGGTATGATTTACTTTTTTAAGACAAGAGAGGAGCGGGATGCGTTTATAATAAAGTATTTTCAAGAGTGCCGCAACGAAGTTGAGTAAATTTAATCATAATAAATAGGAGGACTAACAATGAAAATAGCTCTTGGCTCGGATAAGTCTGGCTTTGCTCTAAAGGAACAAATTAAGGATTTCCTTACAAACGAAAACATTGAATTTAGCGATTTGGGAACTTTAAACTTTGAAAAAGGTATCCCTTACTATGATGTTGCTGCAAATGTTGCCACGGCACTCCAATCAGGCAAATATGACCTAGGTATACTAATTTGCGGCACAGGCGCTGGGGTTGCGGTGGTTGCCAATAAGCATAAAGGAATAATTGCCGTGCCTTGCGAAAGCGTTTACTCGGCAAGAATGTCACGGGTTATTAATGATGCCAACATCCTTTGTATGGGCGGTTGGATTGTCGCAGAAAATATGGGGATTGAAATGGTTAAGGCATTTATCGGCACAGATTTTTTGGCAGGGCTTGAAGAGTGGCGAAAAGACTTTCTCACCAAAGCAAAGCTAAAAATAGGTGAAACAGAGGAGCGGATTTATGGAAAATAATAAGTTATCAACAAAATACAAAATACGGCTTGGGGTGGTCTGTTTTGCACGCAATACCTTTGATTTTACGGCGGCAAAGGATATTTATAGCAATATTTTATCACAATTGAGCAACTTAGATAACATTGAGCTAGTTGCTGTAAAGGAGCTTATTTTTGAAAGCCCCGACGCAATAAAAGCGGGACGGTTGTTTGCCGAAAAGCAGGTGGACGGCATTGTAGCAATAAGCGGCACATTCCACTTGGGGCATTTGGTTTTGGATATAAAGAAACTATGTGATAAGCCCCTGCTATTATGGGCGCTCCCTGAGCTGCCGTACGACGGGGGCAAAATTCGCCTAAACTCCGTGTGCGGAGTAAATTTAGACGCATCCAATTTGGTAAAAAGCGGTATAAATGATTTTGTTTACAGCATAGGCTCGGAAATTGATGAAAATTGGGTGGATGCAATAAGAATGTGTGCCGCTCTTAGAGATGCCCGCATAGGCATTATTGGCTCACGGGCGCACGGGTTTTTTAATGTTGGGGCAGATGAGCTGTCATTATATGGTAAGTTCGGCACATTGATAGACCACTTTGAGCTTAGCGACCTATGGGCAGAAAAAGTGGATGAAAAGGATACGCTCAAATACTTAGATGCGCTAAAAAATGTTTTTAACATCT
>JBAZCO010000130.1:0-4454 GCA_041654915.1 Clostridia bacterium
CGCAATAATTTTTTTATTGTCGCCCTCAAATAGCGTAACAAAGCTTGCTTGTGTTCCCGTTGCTCCCTTTACGCCTCTGAACATTAGATTGTCCCTTACAAAGACAAGATTATGGTAATCAAGGACAAGTTCTTGCAGCCAAAGACAGGCTCTCTTACCAACCGTAACAAGCTGTGCAGGTTGGTAATGAGTAAACCCCATAGTGGGGAGTGATTTGTATTCGACGGCAAACTTGGCAAGTCTATCGATAACCGACACTAGTTTGGAAATAATAAGGTCTAGCCCCTCCCGATAAATTATAATATCGGCATTGTCGGTTACATAACAGCTTGTTGCTCCTAAGTGGATAATTGGAGCGGCTTTGGGCGCAACTAAACCGTAAGCATATATATGTGCCATTACATCGTGGCGCACCGTACGCTCACGCTCGGCAGCGACAGCAAAATCTATGTTATCCAGGTTTGCCTCAAGTTGACTAATTTGTTCTTCGGTAATATTTAGCCCCAACTCCCTTTCGCCCTTTGCAAGAGCAAGCCACAGCCTGCGAAAATAACCTATTCGATGCTGTTCGGAAAACAAACTAGACATTTCTTTGGTCGCATAGCGTGTTGTAAGCGGGTTGGAGTATGATGTGTATTTATCGCTCATAATAAATTATCCTTTAAATATATTTATCTGATGAAAATTGATTTTTTACCGATTAAAAAGTAAAGCCACCCGCTAAGGTGGCTTTCTTGTTAACCGCCGGGTTATTCTGTATCGCCGCTTCCTTCGGTCTTGCCGCTTTCGGGAGCTTCGCTGACATCGGCAGTATTGCCGCTGTCGGCAGTGTTACCGCTTTCGTCAATATTGTCGGTAGTGTCTTTGTTGTCTTCAACCTTTTTGACAGTGTCCTCGCTTTCGCTACTGTCAAACTTGTTGATATCAAAATCTTTAAATAGGTCTGCAAAGGTTGCGCCCGATTTGGTGGTAGAAACCCACTCACGAGGTTCGTCACTCTCCTCTGACCTGTCACGACGGGGCTTTCTTTCCTTCTTATCCCTATCAAGATTGTCAAACTTTCTGAGTCTAGCCGGTCTTTGGGAGGGTTTGTCGCCGTCTTCGTCATCTAACTCTACAACAGGTGCATCGGTAAGAGCCTTTATGCTAAGGGTAATCTTATTATTTTCAAAACCGATAATCTTTGCCTCGATTTCATCGCCTACATTGAGTACTTCGTTTGCGTTAGCAATCCAATTATGTCCGATTTCGCTAACATGAACTAAGCCGTCAATCCCTGGTTCGATTTCAACAAAAGCGCCAAAGTCTTTAATTCTTTCTACTTTGCCCTTGATTACATCGCCTACATGGTATTTTTCGGCGGCTAATTCGTAAGGTTTCTTTTGGAGCTGCTTGTAGCCAAGAGAAACTTTGCCATTCTCTCTGTCCACTTTGATTACCACGAAGTCGTATGACTTGTTAAGCTCAAGAACTTCGCTTGGGTCGTTAATTTTTGTCCAGGAAAGGTCGCTGATATGAGCTAAGCAGTCGTTATTCATAATGGATACAAAAGCGCCAAACGGAGCAAATCTTTTTACCTTGCCCTTGATGATGTTGTTAACTTCCATTACTTCCCAAAAAGCTTCTTCACGAGCGGCTTTTTCTTCTTCTAAAATCAGCCTCTGGCTTGCCACTATGCGTTTGGGATTGGGTTTGCGTTTTGCAGCATTTTCCTCGCCCTCGGCGACAACTTCTTCTTTGGGAGGAAGTATGCGAAGTCTTAACTTTTTGTTAACATAATCTTCTAAGTTTTTAACATAACCCATACGGATTTGGCTAGCGGGTACAAAAATTGTGTATGAGCCAAGCTTGCCAAGTAGTCCGCCTTTGATAGCTTGGTTGCAGGCTAAAGAAAATTCCTCGCCTTCAAGAATCTTTTTTACTGCCTCGTCTTCTATTTTGAGGGAGTCGTAAGCTTTTTTGGAAAGGTTTAGCTCTTTTTGCTTGGGGTCAGTCTTGGGTATGATTATGACATCTAGCTGTGAGCCAATCTCGTAGGATTCGGGATTGTAGCTGCCGTCAAGCTCTAATTCGTCTTTATCTATAAAACCAGCATCGTTCTTGCCTCTGCTGTCTACCGATACGGTAATGCCAGTAGCGCCTATCGATACAATAGTTGCTTTTAGTTTAAGCCCTTCTCTGTATGATTTTTGGGGAGAATACCTTCCGCCTTCCATGGCCATTTTCATAGTCATTTCTTTTTCTGCCGCTTTGGGTTTTTCCTCTTTTACAGCTACTGGAGCGCTTTGGGATGCGGCATCTGCAATAGTTTCTTGAGCCTCTGGCACAACTTCGGATGAGTCGGCAGGCTCTTGCAATTCTTGTACGGGGTTATCGTCGGTTTGCGCCGCTACTTCTTGAGGTGCGGTTTCCGTTGCCGTAACGGTTGTTTCTTCCGTAGCAATTGCTTCGGGTGCGGTTGTTGCCGCTGCTTCTTTTGTGTCTTGGACTGCTGATTCAGTCTGGTTGATTGCGACTTCGTCCGATGCGGCGTTGTCTGTCTTGTTCTCTAGATTCATTATGTTGATAACCTCCATAACCGACTCTTTGGGAGTCGATGCGCCGGCTAGTATGCCAAGCTTTGCAATGTTTTTTATATTTGCAACCGACTTTAGGTCGGATACATTAGAAATATAATATGTGTTTTTGCAGTAATTTTGTGCGATAGCATAAAGATTTTTGGTGTTACTGCTAGCACGGTCGCCTATAACCAAAACCGTGTCGGACTTTGCGGCGATATCTTTAGCTTCGTCTTGTTTTACTATTGTAGTATAACAAATACTATTAAAGAATTCAACTGTTTTATTATGGTTTTTCCCATTAGTTAGCAATTTTTCTTTTAAAAGCTGATATTTTTCCACCTCTAAAGTCGTTTGTACGGCTACAAAAAAATTATCAAAACCCTCTGGGAAAATAAAAGTTTCCGCCTCGGCTAAACTCCCTATCACTTCGGACGCACCACACCACCCTCTTATACCTATGATTTCGGGGTGGTCTTTGTTGCCAAATAAGATAACAAAAGCGCCTTTTTCGCTAGCTTGCCTTGCTTTTTCTTGTATAATCTTGACAAACGGGCAAGTGGCATCAATTATATTGGTATCTTTATCTCTTAGAGCAGAGTATACATCTTTTGCTACGCCGTGAGTGCGGATGATTACCGTAGCGCCGCTTGGTATTTCATCCAAGTTGTTTGCGGGAACAATCCCCTCTTTTTTAAGATTGTCCACAGCCGTTTTGTTGTGAATAAGCTCGCCCAAAGTATACACTACACCCTGTTTGGCAGTTGATTTTGCAAGATTAACCGCCTTTTCCACACCGCCGCAAAATCCCATATGGTTTTGAATGATTATTTCCATATTTTATTTTCCTCAAACACTTTTACCCGCAAGTCTGCCGGTAGAAAGCGCTATTTGAATATTATATCCCCCTGTAAACCCGTCCACATCTATAATTTCGCCAGCAAAATACAAGTTTTCTATCAATTTACTGCGCATTGTTGAGGGTTGAATTTCGTTAACCGCAATACCTCCCGCTGTAACAATTGCTGCATCTTGTGTGCCTAAAGACAAAATTGAGAAGTTGAGGGATTTGAACAGATTAACCAAACCTGCACGCTGCTCTTTGGTAATAGAATGTACATATGCGTTAGGTTCTATATTTGATAATTTAATAATATATGGAATTAAGCTTTTGGGCAACAAGGCATCCAAAGCATTTTTAAATTGTTTATTGGAGAGTGAAGAAAAATCTCTTAAAATTCGTTTATCTAACATTTCGTGCGAAAGTGCAGGCTTTAAATCAATAGATAGTTGCAAGTCAATGATATTTTTCCTGTTAATCAACGAAGAAATTGTAAGAATAGTTGGACCTGATAAACCCGTATGAGTAAATAGCAACTCACCAAACTCCGATGCGATTGGTTTTGCTTTACCTTTTTCTTTAACGGATGCGGTAACATTTAGCAAACTAAGCCCCGTAGGAAGTGGTAGCTTCTCTAGCGAAATAGTATTGCCACTCACATCAAATACGCCGTCAAGATTAATGGGGCAAAGTGCGGGTCGTGGTGTGATAAGCGTATGCCCGCTCTGCTTTGCAAAGCGATAACCGTCGCCCGTAGAGCCTGTTAAGGGATACGAAAGTCCGCCTGTCGCTAGAATCACAGAATCTGGCTCATAGGTGTTTTTATCTGTAATGACCTTGCTAATTCGCTCGTTATCATACTTGATATTTAGTACTTTTTCTTGAAGTTTTACCTCCACCCCTAATTGGTTTAGGCGGCGGCAAAGAGCGGCGGTAACATCGCTTGATTTGTCAGATACGGGAAATATGCGCCCACCCCGTTCGGTCTTTAGCCGCAAACCAATATTTTCAAAATAAGCTATTGTATTATCGGGTGAGAATGCGTTGAGAGCGCT
>JBAZCO010000131.1:0-4368 GCA_041654915.1 Clostridia bacterium
TGCACTGTCGAACGGGTTTTCGCCTACACGCTCGTGCCTGTCATAGATACCCGTGTCGCCCAAGCCGTCGGCATAGGCAACAAGCGCTGTTTCCGTGGGGTCGCCTATAAGCTTATCTCCCACCCTCTTGGTATCGTTGCAAAGCACCATACCCCTAACAAGTAACTCCGCTGTGTTGCTAGTCCTTTCCTCGCCTGCCTTATAGATACCTAAATCATAAGTATACAGCTCTTTTACCGTCATTTGGTTTAGCGTGAGAGTACCTGTTTTGTCCGAACAAATAACCTCGCAGCAACCTAATGCCTCTACTGCGGGGAGATTTCTTACGATAGCGTTTTTCTCGCTCATCTTCTGCACGCCAATCGCTAGCACAATGGTCACCACGGCGGGCAAACCCTCAGGAATTGCAGCAACTGCAATCGCAACAGCTGTCATAAAGGCTGCCATAATGAGGTCTACGGTATCCCCACCGCCGTTATTTGCGCTAAGCCCTTCTATTAGGGCGGCGGCAAAAATAATGACCGCAATTACCAAAACAATTAAGCTAAGGACTTTTGCGGTCTTTGCAAGTTGAATTTGTAGGGGGGTGGATTGCTTTTGGTCGTCTTGCAGCATCTTGGCAATCTGCCCAACTTCGGTTTCCATACCCGTATGGGCTACTACACCTTTGCCCCGTCCGTAGCTAACTATCCCAGAGCTAAATGCCATATTACTTCTGTCGCCTATGGGAGCGTCGGGGTCGTCAATTACTGCCGTGTCCTTTTCGCTGGGAACGGACTCGCCCGTTAGAGCCGCCTCCTCTATCTTTAGGCTTGCCGACTCAAACAAGCGCATATCTGCGGGAATAATATCCCCCGCCTCCAATAGCACTACATCGCCCGGGACAATCTCCTCGCTTTTTACCTTGGTAATAAGACCGTCCCTAAGCACTTTGGCAAAGGGTTTGTTTAAATTTTTGAGCGCCTCCATAGAGGCCTCCGCTTTATTTTCCTGAATAAGTCCAATAAATGCGTTTATGATAACTATAAGCAATATTACAGCGCCGTTTACATACTCGTTGTAGTTTCTCTCTATTGTCGCTATCACTGCGGTAACAAGTGCGGCGGCAATGAGAACAAGAATCATCACATCTTTGAATTGGTCGAAAAATTTTGCTATAAATGAGCGTTTCTTTTTCTCTTGAAGAGCATTTTTGCCGTATTCGGCAAGTCTTTTTTCCGCCTCTGCGGAGCTAAGACCTTCTTTTTTGGAGCGTAACTCCTCAAAGACCTCAGAGGTACTAAGAGTATGCAGTTGTTTCATAGTTTCTCCTTAACTATTGTGTCTTTCCTTGTCCAATGCTTTAAGGCGGCGGCGATTTTCGTTGATTCTCTTTACGCTTTGCATCTGCGTTTTTTCCCAAGAATTCTTGAAAAACTTGATTACTTCCCACTTTCCAGCAAAGAATCCAGGATTAGCATCTTTTATAGTAGCATACTTTATACCCTTTTTGTCAAACAATTTTAGTACTTTTTCCATACGGCTAAGAAAATTTGCATAATCTTTGTTTTCTCCTCCGCTCCAACCTGTTTCGGCAACCGCTATCGTGCGGGGGTAGGATTGATACTCAAGTTTTTCTTCGGTAGGCACATATTCTGTCCAGAGCGGCGACTCCACGCCAATTATATTTGCATCTTTTTTTGCACCCTCTACCATAGGATAGGCAAGATATGTCTTTTTAAGCGGTGTCATACCGTGGGGATAGTCAAGGTAATAGCTAAAGAAAGGGCTAAATATAGTAGGTCTACCTTTGTCCATCTCCCGTGCGGCGGCAGACTTGCCTACCTTGTTCTCTATCCAATAATGCAAGGTGATATCAGAGTGTATGTCCTCCGACACCATACCGTCGTTCCAATTTATCACACGCTTGCCCTTGGTCTTTAAAAACTCTACCATACGGTACATAAAATGCGCTTGCAAGCCGTGTTCGTCGGCAATGCCTTCCTCTTTCATCTTTGCTTTGCAGTCCGGGCAATCCAGCCAATTTAGCCTTAGCGCCTCATCGCCGCCCAAATGAATGTATTCGGACGGGAATAAGTCTGCAACCTCACCCAAAACACCAAACAAAAACTCATAAACGCTCTCTTTTCCTGCGCAAGCGACTTCCCTATGTATGCCAAAGCTGTCCTTTACCTCTATGGGGTTGCCTGTGCAAGAGATTTCGGGATATGCCGCTATCGCTGCTGACATATGCCCCGGCATATCTATCTCGGGTATCACCTCTATATGGCGTTTAGCAGCGTAGGCAATAACATCTCTCACCTCGTCTTTGGTGTAGAATCCTGACACGGGTACGCCGTCCCCACGAGTGCCTGCTCTATAACTGCCCTTTTCGGTAAACAGCGGATAGTTATCAAGCTGCAACCGCCAACCTTGGTCCTCGGTAAGATGCCAATGGAAAACATTCATCTTGAGGAGCGAAATCGCATCAATTTGCTTTTTTACCGTATCTACGCTAAAAAAGTGCCTTGCGCAGTCCAGCATATATCCACGGTAAGGGTATGCGGGTGCATCTTTAATGTAGATGTGGGGGAGAGAGCCGTCCTCGTCATAGAGTTGCTTGAGTGTCATAAGGGCGTAAAAATATCCCGCATCTTCCGATGCGTAGGCGGTAATTCCGTCCTCACCTATGCTTAAGGCATATCCCTCTTTGCCGTGTCCCTCGGCGCTCACCTTTTTGAGGGTTTCCTCTGCAAAGGTGAACCGCTTGTCCGACAAAACTTCAACCGCTTGCGGTTTAGGTATAATTTTTACCATAGTAGTGTTCCTCCTATAAATTAATCGAATATGATGGTATCCCAATAAAATCCCTTTCTCCGTTGCTTATCCTAATATCGGATATCGTGACAGAGGAAGGTTTGTGTCCTTCATTTTTAGCAACGCTAAGGCGTACAATATTGCCGCTTGCCTCAAGCGGAATGTTGCCGTTGGTGCTGTGAAGAAGCACCTTTACCGTATCTCCGCTCCTAGTGTGCATAACCGTCCAATCCGCCCCCAAAGTAGATATTAGGCTGACAAACACCGCCTCTCTAACCTTGACAACAAAGCTTATACCATATACACCTTCAGGTACATTTTCTACACCTGCTGTAACTACGGCAATATCTAAGCCGCCGTCACTCCCCACGCTTGTGGACATAGACAAGCGAAAATCTGTATCCAACCCCGCTTGCACAACCACATTATAATAGAGAGTAACACTTACGCCGTTGTAGGAAACTGTCATTTGCTTGCCTTCGCCCGGGATATCTGTGTTAAAGCCTCCTATTAAGATATCCTTGCCGCCCTCTAAAATTTGGGTAGAACCGTCCGTATAGGTGATGAGAAATTTAGTTCCCGTTAGCGTGATTTGCTCGCCCAAGCTGTATGTGCTTTTGAATGCGCTGCCGTCGATAATTTGTATGCTTAACACTTCTTTTTCATTCCCGCCACAAGCGGCAAGCGTGATAAGGGCGGCAATGATGAGGATAAATGCAATAAGTTTGGTCTTATTCATCTCCGTCCTCCTTTTTGGCTTTGCCGTCCGAAATAAAAGCTCTTGCCATAGCGTTTAATGGTGGGTCTTGGGGCAGATTTGCCTCCCGCACCCATTTGATAAGGTCGGTTAGCGTGAAAGCCGCATCACCGTCATAGTCGTTTACGGGGCTTGCCGCATAGCCGTCTAGGTACTGACGGGCAATACCCTCTATATCGGATGTGTCAAACTGTCCGTCACCGTTTGCGTCCCCCCGCAAGTAAGCACGGTAACTTCTCACAGCAAGCCCTGCGGCATTTACAGCGTCTATAAATATACCCGATAAAAATACATCCTCGCCCACCACGCTAATATCATATACCTCGCCCGCTCCGTTGCGCATACGCAAGGTTAGATATGATGGAATTTTTATGCTTTGATAGACCTCATTAAAAGTCATAGGGGCGCTTAGGGTGAGAGTGCGCTTTGCGCTATCTGCTTGTAAGCTCTCGTTAGTAACAGAAAACAGCGCCTCCTCTTTTGCCGAATATACCGTAACCCTTACCGATACGCTTTGTCCGCCCGTCGCTATCACAATATCTTGCGCACCCGCTAGCAGTGGGTTGAATGTGATTGTAAGAGTGGCAATCTCGTTATTCTTTTTTGTTTCCACCTTGCCGCTTGCATATGTGATGCGCACTTCAAGCCCAATGAAGTTTGCAGGTTCGCCGTATTTGTATTCCTTAATAGCAGGAGCGCCAAGCAGTTCAAGCTGTGTTACCTTGTCCGCTACCGTCACCGTGTAAGTGCCTGTAATTGTTTCCCCGCCCGTTTTGTAACTTATAGTTACCGTCTGCTGCCCTAGCCTACTACTG
>JBAZCO010000132.1:0-4345 GCA_041654915.1 Clostridia bacterium
TTGTTAAGGGCTTTGCCAAAACTAAGGGTTGGGTGTTGCCGCTCGTTGTATGGTTGGCAGTTGTACTATCGGTAGTTGGGCTATTCCTTGACTTGGGTGCTAGCTTGTTTACTGCTTACTATGGTATATATATAATTATTGGTTTGTCAGTAGCGTTGTTGCTAACGGGTGTTTTTGGCAAGAAAAATGCCAAAAATCGCTAGGAAAAAGTTATCTTATATATAAGGATATAAAAGAGTCAAGTATGAATAATAAAACCGACAATAAAAAAACAGAATACGAGGGTAAGTTGCCGTCAAGTACGGACTACTCGCAGTCGGTTTATTTAGCCGCCTTTTCCGCCGCTTGGCGAGAGAGGTTTGGCGAGGACGAGGGGCAGCCCTATGTTGAGGAGCGGGCTTTGGTTGATTCCGATGTTGTTTCTCCCCCAAAAAATGCTACCGCCTATGGTCGTCCTGCGCCAAGAAAGGCTTTTGCCGTACTTGTGTTGATTTTCTCCCTTGTTGCGCTTGCGATTATTGCATTAAGTCACTTTGAGGTATTGCCCGAATACAGCAAGTTTTCCTTTTTAAATATAAAGGAGATACTCACCCTGTTTAGCGAGCCGCTGCCCGAGTGTTGGGCCTGTAAAGTTGCCAACTATGCAATGCCGATTGTGTTGATAGGCGCATGTGTGTTTTTATTGGTTTCGGCAGTTGCCGCAATAATCACCATTGTATCGGGCAAAAACTTTGCTACAATATTGCCCTTTGCCGCATTAATTCTTTCAATTACAATTTTCGCTTGGCTATTTATAAAGGGAGAAGGGAAAAGCATAGGTTTTGTCAAGTTTGCAACTCCTGCAACAGGCAAAGTGCTTTGGGGATATTACGCATTTGTTGCGGCAGAACTCCTAGCGTATCTTTCATCGGTTTTCGTAAACCGTAAGGCTAAGCGATAATCGTTGTCGCATAACCTTTATTAGGGGTTATTATATTAGATATTAAATGCTAAATAAGCATTATATATAAATTGGAGGTATATGGTATGTCAAAGAAAAAAAGGTTGGCTGCCGCTAGAGCAGAAGAAGAGCGCCTTGCAGCCACTACAAAAAAGACGGTGAAAAAACCGATAATTTCCTATCGTGTTATGAACAACTCTGCACCCGTTCCCGTTGCAAAACCCTCTGACTTTATTCAACTCACTCCCATTGTGCAACCCGTTCCCATTGTCCCGTATAGCTCGCAGCTTCAGCCGCTTGCTATGTTCGATGAGGAAGAGGGTTATTGATTTAAAGTCATAGTACATTCATCTTTCCAAAAGTATTAATGAGGTAATAATATGAAAAATAACCCTTATGTTTTTTATGAAAACACGGATAGCAGTTATGATATGAGCAAAAAGGAAAAGGCAACTCCTTACTTCCTATCGTATTGGGCGGCTTGGCTCAAAAGGCCTTACTACGAAGACCCCGTCGTTCCCGTTTATGAATATCCAAAGCCCAGACGCACGGTATTTGTTGCACTGATTCTTGTGCTTATGCTTGCTATTATTGCTGTTGCGGCAGTTAGCTTTTTGGGCGTACTGCCCCAGCTTGCGCTCTTTGAAAAAGTGGATATAGACGATGCGTCAGCCAATACCAAAATTGGCGTGGATGATGTGGTAAATAGCACACTCAAGAGTTTTTCAATTGAGAGAGAAGGCGACTTGGTGTTCTATTGGGATGCGCTCCGTGATGCGGAGAATGCAGAGTTGCAAACACAAATAGCATACTATGCAATTCCTGCCTCCCTTGTTCTCACAGTACTTATATCCATATACATTGTGTTCAAGTCAATTGCGTCATTCACAAACGACAAGAGAAAAAAATTCCCTTATATCTCACTCATCCTTTTGCTGTTCTCCCTTTTGGGAGTGGTTGGCGGAGCGGTTTGGAATGGGCAGCCTATGGCGAGTCTTGTAGGTTATCTTACCGGTTCGGGAACAAATATGATACTCGGATATGGGTACTTGGCGATAATTGGCTTGGAAGTGCTGGCGCTTATATTCAGCTTGTTTGCATATAGGTCTAAAGCCGCTGTGCAAAAGGGTGCAAAGATTGTAGGACATCGCAAGGTAACCGAATAATCTTTTAAAGCCTATCGCTATACAGCAAAGCTTTTTTTGAGCATCCTATATAATACTGCATAAAACTAGCGGCTCCTTGTTAAATTTGCATGAGAGCCGCTTGTCTTAACGCTAATAAATTTAACCCAAAGCGCATAAAGTAACAACAATGCGGGTTATGATACAAGTGCATAAACAACCGTTTTTATTGTGTGTTTGGTATGCCTGCGGTAAAATTAAAGTCAAACTTAATCTACTTCAAGGGGACAACAAGGAGAAATACCGTAATTTTACAAAATTTTTTTTATAAATTCGATATATATATTGTATTTTAATTTTATTTATGATAAACTGTTTATATTATTTATATATATAAGTATAAATATGGCGGTAAAAGGATTTTCCGCTTAAAAGGGAGAGGGATATGGCGAATTATCCGCAACGAATGAATAAAAGTATGATGAATTCCCCGTATTATCAAAGCTTTCAGCAGGGACAGGGAGTACAAGCGCCTCGCAAACCAAAAAGTTTTGCGCCGCCACCCACCGGTGGTATGGCTTATCCTACTATGCAACCGGGAGCGTATCCTCAAAATGCGCCTTATTTTCCCCAACAACAAGCCAGACCAAAGCGCACGAGCGTACAAACCCCGCCACTTAGCAAAAAACAAATTAGAAAATTGGAGCGCCAAAAGAGGAGAGAAAAGGATTACTTCTTTGTTATGCGCAAGTTTACATCTTTCCTTATCTTCTTGTTTAGTTTGGTGCTTTTTGCTGTTGTCGCATTGCCCGTGGCATCCAAGTTTGTCGCCTTGCCCGAACCTATCGGCGGCATCGTAGACAAAAACCTTTCTATGTTCACCATAGCAGACAACACCCCGCTTGACGAGAGAGATGAAGAATACATAGATACATCTGTATATGTTTCTTTTGGCGACCTTGTTTTGGGCGCAGTAGGCAATGTTGCCAAAAACTTTACCGAACTTGGTTTCCTTACTGACGAGGAAGGCAATTCGATTACGCCTTTCTATGACGAAACGCTAGCAGGGCTTGAGGCGATTGAAGACCCCAACGACACAATGGCGCCCATAGCCGCTATGATATTTAAGTTTGCCCCCCTTGGTCTTATTCTTGTGATAATTATTGCGTTTATCACAATGATAAAAGGCTTTGTTGGTATGTTCGGCAAACGCATTTTTAAGCGCTTTGGACTGTCGGCCATTATTATGATTATATTTGCAGTTGCAACCCTTGTTGGCGGTCTTGCCGCTCTGGGGCTAAAAATGGGCAACCCTCAAATGCTAGAGGATACATTTGTTGGAGTTTTGGACTTTAACAATCTGTTGCCTTTCTTAACAGGATTTATTAACAATCCACCCGCAACCGCAATAGACCCCCTTGCAACCACCGCCCCCGTAGTTATGCAGGCAGGATTAGGCTCACTAATATTGGTGGTAGCATCCGTTCTCGTTCTGTTCCTGTCGTTCTTTGCAAGAAAAAAGATGCCATATAGCATCTTCGATAGATAAATTACCGTAATTTTCAGGAGGATATTGGTATGTCAAGAAAGAAAAAACAAGCCGAAGCCCAAGCCGCTGCCGAAGCTTTGCAGGCACAGCAAGAGCAAGCACGGGTGAGAAGACCGTCGGTTTCATTTAGGGTAATGAACAACTGCGCACCTGTCCCCGTGGCAAAACCCGCAGACTTTATACAGCTTACCCCAATTGTTCAACCTATTCCCCTTGTGCCTTACAGTTCACAACTTCAGCCTTTTGCGCAGTTTGACGAGGAAGAGGAGTATTAAGCGTTTAGTTAGCGTTTAGGAGTAGATATTATGTCGAAAAAGAATAAAAAAATCCCTGCACAGCTTGACGAGCGTACAGCCCCCGCTCCAGACGAGAGGAGGAGCGCATCGGTAAGACCTTTGCCCTCACTAGGACCTGTTCCCGTTCAGCCTGTTGCATCTAATGTGCAACTTACACCAATAGTACAACCTTTGGCGTTTGTACCGTATTCTTCACAAAAGCAACCGCTTTTCATATATGAGGGCGAGGAAGAAGTTGAAGTTGATGACGATTATGGCGATGGTTTAATTGAAGAAGATGTTGTGGCATTTGCATCTGCAAAGCCCAAGAAGGTAGTGAGCGGACTTTCCATATTCCTTATCATAACTTCTTTGCTTGTTCTTGCCGTTTTAATCGTAGGCAAGTTTGTGTCCGCAGTTACGGACTATACTCTTATAACCGACAAAATAGGGTATG
>JBAZCO010000133.1:0-4280 GCA_041654915.1 Clostridia bacterium
TCTACTTCGCTATCAAGAGCCGATAAACAACGGTAAAGGTCTAAACAGGCGCTAATATTGTCCTCCACCCAACCCAGACCTTCACGCAAAAACTTTTTAAAGTAGACAGCGGCAAGATTGAAATTCCGACTATCCTTTAGCTCCCTTGCATAATAGTAAATTCCACGAGGGGATAACTTATCACCATTTTTTAGCAAACTCTCATATATTTTTAGATTACGGGAGCTGTTACTCTCCCCCTGCGCTCTTGCGTGGGTGACGGCAATATCCCTGCGGATAATGTTGCCAGATACAGCCAAATATTCGTGTACAGGCTCTACCCACAAAAAACCACGGCTGCGATTTGCCAACCTTTCACGATAGTAAGAAAAAACAACTTTGCCATTTTCATCAAAACCGTTGTTGTACTTTAGCATCACTGCATCGACATTGTCGGTCAATTGATTTTTTAAGGCAATCAGTTGTGTCACATCCTCTTTTAACATAATATCATCGGCATCTAACCACATTACAAAATCTTTTGTTGCGTGCGAAAAAGAAAAGTTTCGTGCCGCCGAAAAATCGTCACACCATTCAAAGTCATATATCTTGCTTGTATACTTCCCTGCCACCGCTTTTGTAGCATCGGTTGAGCCGGTATCCACAATAATTATCTCGTCTACCGCATCTTTTATAGAATCCAAACACCTTGGCAGATTTTTTTCCTCATTTAACACTATCATACAAAGACTAATTTGCATCATAAACAAACCCCCAACCTTAATTACAGAGTATGTTCAAGTTGTAAAAATGGTGACATTTGCATTATCTTTATTAGAGTTTTTAGCTTGTGACACATACGCAAAAATATAATTTGTCGAGCAAGCTTTACTGCTCTTGACTAAAAAAATTTGCCTTTTTATTCAAAGCGTTGCCATTCTAATTTACAGATGAGTAAATAAAGAGTATACTATATACAAGAAAATGAATAATAATTAAATAAAACAAAGGAGAGGTTGATGAATAACAAGTATAATCCTTTTGAACAGTTTCAAGAAAATCTGGATAAAGCGTCAAAGGTCATGGGGTATGATTATAATGATTATGCCGCAATACGATATCCTGAGCGTGAATTAACCGTTTATTTCCCCGTGGAAATGGACGATGGGAGCGTAAAAGTTTTTACTGGCTACCGTGTACAGCACTCTAGCGTGAGAGGTCCTTGCAAAGGGGGAATACGCTTTCATCCCCAAACCGACATTGACGAAGTGCGGGCGCTTGCGGGCTGGATGAGTTTAAAATGTGCTGTTGCAGGCATCCCCTACGGCGGAGCAAAAGGCGGCATTGCCTTTGACCCCAAAGGAATGTCACAAAACGAGATTAAAAAGATTACCCGCCGATATACAGCTATGATTTTGCCAATAATCGGACCGGAGCGTGATATTCCCGCCCCCGATGTTAACACTAATGCAGAAACTATGGCGTGGATAATGGATACTTATAGTATGATGCACGGATATACGATTCCTGGTGTTGTTACTGGTAAGCCGATATCTGTGGGCGGCTCTGTTGGCAGAACAGAGGCGACTGGCAGAGGTGTGATGCTAATTACCAAATCCATACTCGCAAGGCTTGGAAAGAGCGTGAAAAATGTTAAGGTTGCCGTGCAAGGTTTTGGTAATGTTGGCAGCATAGCGGCAAAGCTACTGTATGAGGAAGGCGCAAAAGTGGTTGCTGTGAGCGATATGAGCGGCGGCATATACAGCGAAGGCGGCTTGGATATACCCAAACTTTTATCCGCCCTACCCAAAGGCAAGCTGCTAAGCGATATTGAACTGCCATACAAGCGGATAGGCAACAAGGAACTCTTGACTTGTGAGTGTGACATCCTCATCCCTGCGGCAATGGAGAACCAAATTAATGACGACAATGCGGGCGATATCAAGGCAAAAATAATAGTAGAGGCGGCAAATGGTCCAACCAGCACGGGCGGTGATAAAATTCTTGAAAAGCGTGGTGTTATTGTAATTCCCGATATTCTTGCAAATGCGGGCGGGGTGGTGGTTTCCTACTTTGAGTGGGTGCAAAACCTCCAATCGTTTAGTTGGGATGAAAAAGAAATAAATAGTAGGCTTGAGCGTATTATGGCAAAGGCATTTGCCAATGTAGACACTATTGCCACCGAAAAGTCGATAACTTACCGTATGGCGGCATATGTGCTTGCGCTAAAGGCGCTTGTCGAGGCAAGCAAGCTAAGAGGAATATTCCCATAAACAAAAGATTGACCCATGCCTAAAATAGCTAATTATGCTTTTTAGCAAAACACAAAGAATAACTTATATTTTGCATAAAACCAAAAACCCTCTTGACGCAAAGAGGGTTTTTTACTAGGGTTTTTTACTGATAATAAAATGCGAAACCTTAAAACTAAGCCGCTACTATGTATTACAACTAAAACTTTATAGGGTTGTTTTCGTATATCACTTTTAGGTAGCTGTCCTCAAATTGGGCTATTATAGACTGTCCAAAATCTGTACCGTCTAGCGCTCTTATGCCAGCAAGCGCAAGCAAGATTACCGCACTCACAAAGACCACGCTAATCACTAGCCCCAATGATTTATTAATAAATACAATGATTGGCGACTCTGAGGCGGCAATATTGCTAATGATTTTAACAATGACAACCCTAACAATTTGCACAAGGAGAAACAATACAAGATAAAAAGCAACATATCCCAACTTGAGATAACTAAGAAAAGCCCACCATTCGGTAGTGGTTTGGTTGACCGAGGCGATAAATTGTTGCGATACATCGAGGTTTTGCAAGCTACCGCCAATCATAGCACAAACAACTATCCCAATAATTATGCCAAACAACCCGCCAGTTAACACCTTTATCAACCTATGAAAGCCCAAAAGAAGCCCCAAAACCGCCGCCACTATCACAATCGCTAATGCTATAATGTCTGTCATAAATCTAGTCCTCCTTTGCTTTACTTGAAAAATTTCTCTTGCCCCTTGTAATTTATTCACGGGAGCAACGCTTGTTTTTTTACGAACAGCGCTTGTTATTTTTATGGTAGCGCTTATTATTTTTACGAACAGCGCTTGTTTTTTTACGGTAGCGCTTGTTATTTTTACGGACAGCGCTTATTATTTTTACGGACAGCGCTTGTTATTTTTACGGACAGCGCTTGTTATTTTTACGAACAGCGCTTATTATTTACAGACCGCTTATTTTTCTTTTGTTTCGTCAAGAATGATATTGCCCATTCTCACACCCATTAGGGATGCCATCATCAGCCCCCGTGTCCATCCGCTAGAGTCGCCCAAGGCATAAAGATTTGTTATGCTTGTCATAAATGTATCGGTCAACTTTATCTTGTTGGAATAAAACTTTATTTCTGGCGCATACAGGAGCGTTTCTTTGCCGGCAAAGCCCGGCACAACCGCATCCATTGCCTTAATAAAGTTGATGATGTTCTGCATTGGACGGTAAGGTATAGCCGCCGTAATATCGCCTGCCACCGCATCGGGCAGCGTGGGTTTTAGGTTGGTGCGGGTAAGCTCCTTTTGCCAAGTTCTCTTGCCATCCAATATATCGCCAAAGCGTTGGACAAGAATATGCCCTGCGCCTAGCATATTTGCCATTTCGCCCACCTTTTTTGCATAATCTATGGGGCGGTCAAACGGCTCGGAAAAGTTGTGGGAGCTAAGAATAGCTAAATTGGTGTTTTCCGACTTCTTTTCCTTGTATGAATGTCCGTTTACTATGGCAAGCTTGTTGTCGTAATTCTCTTGCGACACAAATCCCCCGGGGTTTTGGCAAAAAGTTCTCACTTTGTCCTTGTATGGCGGCACATAGCCTATCAACTTGGACTCGTAAAGCACTTCGTTAATCTCCTCGATAATTTCGTTTCGCACTTCCACCCTAACGCCGATATCCACCGTACCCGCTTTATGCTCCACATTGTATATGCGGCACATTTCCTCCAGCCAATCTGCGCCCTTGCGCCCTGTGGCAACAATTATCCTATCCGCATAAATCTCAAATTCCTCGCCCTTTTGCACAAACTTAGCGCCCTTGCAAACACCGTCCTCTATGATAAAGTCCTTGCAGGCGGTTTTGAATAATAGTTCCACCCCGCCCCCTTCAAGACTTTCCTCTATCTTGGTATAAATTTCCCTAGCTTTTTCTGTTCCCAAGTGTCTTATTGGGCAGTCTACAAGCTTTAATCCGCCAAAAATGGCACGCTTGCGTATGTCTTTGATTCTCTCGGGGTCGCCAACACCTTCAATTT
>JBAZCO010000134.1:0-4089 GCA_041654915.1 Clostridia bacterium
CTATGGGAACAAGGGGAATTAGCTCCTCAAACATACCCACCGCACTGCCAAGAAACATAAAGGCAAAGACGAGTATAAATATAAGGTAATACTTTTTTTCCTTAAAGCGACTTCCAATTGCCTCTATCATATATGTTAATATGTCGCTGTCGTCCAAAGCGGCAAAGACAGCGCCAATCACCAACAATAGGGCAATTATAACATAGACAACTTCAAATCCTTCGGATGTCGGTGACAATATCATTATTGGCGAGAGCAAAAACTGCCACCACTTTATGCCGTCTAGGTCGGGGTTTTCATGATAGGTGTCCTGTATAATTGAGCCGCTTTCATCTCTTTGATATTCACCCGTTGGCAGCACAAAGGTCAGCGTATAAGCTCCGACCACCAAAATCATTACTACGGCAACCGCCATAATAATTGCTTTTTTGCTAAGCTTGATGGTTTTAACCTTATTCTTGCCGATTGCAATATCGCTGTTTGTCATTATTCCTCACGGGTAAAAAGATTTTATCACATATTATACTACAACTTATTCAGATTCGCAAGAAAAAACAGCCCTAAATATTATATTTGCAACAAAATATTTATATTTGATGAATATTTCTCAAAAATTATAAAAAGCGCCCCCCTAAACTATAATAAATTTTCATAATATACAAAATATATCGATATTTGCTTGACTTAAAGAATATTATATGTATAATTATGAAGTAATATACACAAAGAGGTGTTTTAGGATGAAAGATAAAAAAATCAAAAAAATTGTACTTGCCTATTCTGGCGGGTTGGATACATCGGTAATTATACCGTGGCTCAAGGAAAACTACGACAATCCCGAGATAATTGCGGTAGCGGGCGATGTGGGGCAGGGTACGGAATTGGAGGGATTGGAGGAAAAGGCGATATCTACCGGCGCATCCAAACTATATGTGGAGGACTTAAACAAGGAGTTTGCCGAGGATTACATTATTCCCACGCTAAAGGCGGGGGCAAAGTATGAGGGGGAGTATTTGCTTGGGACATCGTTTGCTCGCCCTGTGATTGCAAAGCGGATAGCAGAAATTGCGCTCAAAGAGGGAGCGGATGCAATTTGTCACGGCTGTACAGGCAAGGGCAACGACCAAGTGCGGTTTGAACTTACCATAAAGGCTTTTGCGCCGTATATGAAAATAATTGCGCCGTGGCGGATATGGGAATTTAAGTCACGGGATGAAGAAATTGAGTATGCGATAGCACGGAGGATACCATTAAAAATCAACCGTGAAACCAATTACAGCAAGGATAAAAATTTGTGGCATCTCTCGCACGAGGGTATGGATTTGGAAGACCCTGCAAATGAGCCGCAGTATTTAAAGGACGGTTTTTTGGAAATGGGAGTTGCTCCCGAACAAGCGCCAGATAAGGCGGAATATATTACTTTAGGGTTCAAAAAAGGCTCTCCCGTTACCCTAAACGGCAAAAAGCTAAGCGTAGTGGAGCTTATAAAAGAACTCAACGAAGTTGGCGGCAAAAACGGGGTGGGGCTGCTAGACATTGTAGAAAATCGCTTGGTTGGGATGAAGTCACGGGGAGTATATGAAACCCCGGGCGGCGCTATCTTATACAAGGCGCACTCTACTCTAGAGAGAATTTGTTTAGACCGTGACACCCAATATTTTAAGCAGTTTGTTTCTAGCGAGTATGCAAAACTTGTATATAACGGGCAATGGTTTACCCCGTTAAGAGAGGCTTTGCAAGCTTTTGTAGATAAAACTCAAGAGAATGTTACGGGCGAAGTAAAAATAAAGCTTTACAAAGGCAATATTATTAATGCGGGCGCAAGCTCACCCTACTCATTATATAACGAGGAGTTTGCCACATTTAACGAGGACGGCGTATACAACCAAAATGATGCCGAAGGGTTTATCAACCTGTTCGGGTTGCCCATAACCGTAAAAGCGCTTATGGACGCAAAAAATAAGCAAAATTAGCGAGGGAAACCATGTCAAAGCTTTGGAAAGGTTTGAGTGACGGACTTCTGGACAAGAAGGCTAACGATTTCAATTCCTCTATATCCATAGATAAAAGGCTGTATAAAGAGGATATTGGCGGCTCTATTGCGCATGCAACCATGCTTAGTGCCTCTGGAATAATTTCGGAGGAGGAGGGGGAGCAAATTATAAATGGCTTAGCAGGAATACTAGAAGACATTGAGAGCGGCTTGCTAATAATTGATAATACGGCAGAGGATATACACTCTTTTGTCGAGGGGGAGCTAACCGCAAGGATTGGCGAGGCGGGCAAAAAACTTCACACAGCAAGAAGTCGCAACGACCAAGTTGCAACAGATATACGGCTATATGTAAAAAAAGAGATTGCCGCCCTTAAAGAACTCATTTTCAATTTGATGAAGGTAATTGTAGATAAAGCCGAGCAGAACCAAGATGCAATTATGCCGGGATATACCCACCTTCAAAGGGCGCAGCCAATAACATTTTCTCACCACCTTATGGCGTACTTTCAGATGTTCAAGCGAGATGTTGGACGGCTAGACGATTGCTTAAAGCGTACAGATATTTCTCCTTTAGGCAGTGCGGCGCTTGCCGGTACGGGGTATCCCATTGATATGCAGTACAGCGCAAAGCTTTTGGGGTTTGCACAAGTGGCGGAAAATAGTTTAGATGCGGTGTCGGACAGAGATTTTTTGGTGGAGCTTGCCGCTTGTCTTGCGCTGATAATCACCCACCTTTCCCGATTTTCCGAGGAAATTATTCTTTGGGCATCGTGGGAGTTTAAGTTTATTGATTTAGATACCGCCTACTCCACAGGCTCAAGCATAATGCCGCAAAAAAAGAACCCCGATATCGCCGAGTTGGTTAGGGGCAAGAGCGGCAGGGTATTTGGCAGTTTGATTACGCTTTTGACAATGCTAAAAGGGTTGCCCTTAGCCTATAACAAGGATATGCAAGAGGATAAAGAAGCAATTTTTGACGGGATAGACACAGTTAAGCTATGCTTAGAGGTATTTGCCCCAATGCTAGATACCTTAAAAGTCAACAAAGATAATATGAGCGCCGCTGCGGGCAAGGGATTTATTAATGCAACAGATGCGGCGGATTATCTTGTATCCAAAGGGCTTACATTCCGCACCGCATACGAAATAACAGGCAAGACCGTTGCTTACTGTATGCAAAACGGATATATATTGGAAAATTTGCCCCTTGAAAAATATCAAGAGTATAGCCCACACTTTCAAGCGGATATATATGATGCGGTCGATATGCAAAATTGTTTGAACAAACGCTCATCCAACGGCGGAGCAGGAACGGCAGCTATGCAGATATCAAACGCAAAAAAGTATTTGAAAAAAGAACAGTAACTTATTTGCTAAACAAAATAAACTGCCAACTGGCAGTTTATTTATTTCAAGGTAATAATTCTTAAATATTATGTTGACTAATTATATATATTACTGTATTCAGTCTTGCATTTTGTCACAAAAGGTGTTATATTTATACTGCCAATATTTGGGAGGTGTTTTCTTATGAATCCAATAAAAAAAGTATATTATAGAACATTTCAAGCGGTTTTGAAAGTCTCATCTGCTTTTATGCCGTGGCGCAGTCCTAAACTAATCACGGGCGAGGGAAGTACGGCAAAGTTGCCTGCATTCATTAAAGAAAAGGGGATAACCTCTGTCTTGATAGTCACCGATGCCCAACTTATGAAGTTAGGTCTGCTAGATGAACTAATAAAAGGTTTGCAAACCGAGAGCATAGGGTGTATTGTTTACGACAAAACCGTGCCTAACCCCACCATAGAAAATGTGGAAGAGGGTGTTGCCTTATACAAGGATAACGGCTGTGGCGCAATCATAGCTTTTGGCGGCGGCTCACCTATGGATTGCGCCAAAGGTATTGGCGCAAGAATTGCCCGCCCCAAGCGTTCGGTAGAAAAAATGCGGGGATTGTTCAAGATTTTAAAAAGACTGCCAACGCTATTTGCGGTACCCACAACAGCGGGTACGGGTAGCGAAACTACCGTTGCCGCAATAATCACAAATAGTGCCACACACGAAAAATATGTGATTACCGACCTTAGCCTTAT
>JBAZCO010000135.1:0-3999 GCA_041654915.1 Clostridia bacterium
AAAACAGATACCCAAAGCGGCGTTTTCATATATTAATACCATAGACGGGTTTTGTGCCGAAATCTATCGCCGCTACTTTGAGGATATTGGCGGAGAGCCGTCTATTAGTGTGTTGGAAGAGCGGGATGCAGAACTTTTATTTAAACTTGCTATGAACGAGGTGCTAGATGAATATTTGTCTAGCGGGGAAGAAGAATTTTATCAGCTTGCCGATATGTTCACCGAGCGGCGCAAGCTAGACAAGCTAAAAGAAACCATAATTGCAATACATAATTTTGTGAGAGTGCAGGCTAAACCGCAAGAGTTTTTTGCTAATGCAAATAAAACAAACCTCTTGCCAATAGAGGATGCGCCTGCAACTAAATATTATTTACAATATATAAGAAAGAAGGTTAACGCATATTGTGTGAGCGGGGATAAGATATTAGGTTCGTTCTACGCTTTTGGCAAGGAAGCCGAGCCGCTTGATAAGTTTAGGGACGAGGTGCAAATATGGCGTACTTTGGCAGAGAAGTTGAGCCTTACAGATAGTTTGGAAAGTTTGATAAATGTATTAGTTGTAGCGGAAAAAAGACGAGCGCCCTCAAAAACGAGTAAGTTACCTAGCGACGGCGCACTAATGAGTTTACAAGAGGATGCGGCGGAGTACATAACAAATACAAAAAAATATATAGGAGAATTAAAAGAGGAATTATTGCCAAGTCCTGATGATGTTAAGGGGTCACTAGAAATATTGAGGGAAAGAGAAACCGCCTCAAAGGGCGCAATCGCTAAGTTAATCGAGGTTGCCCAAAAAGTAAGAGAAAAGTATGCCGACTTCAAGCTCAAAGAGGGGGTGGCGGATTTTTCCGACCTTGGGCATTTTGCACTCAAAATATTGAGCAACCCCTCCCGTGCGGCGGAAGTTGCAGAAGGTATTGAGTTTGTATTTTTGGACGAGTATCAAGACACCAACTATCTGCAAGAGGAGATTATTGCAAAAATCACCAAAGACAATATTTTTATGGTGGGTGATGTAAAGCAATCCATTTATAAATTCCGCTTTGCCGAACCCAAGATATTTTTGGATAAGTCCGAGCGTTTTAAGCGGGGTTCAGGTGGGAGCGGCGTTAATTTAACAAAAAACTTTCGCTCCTCAAAAGAGATTTTGAAGTTTGTCAACCTTGTGTTTTCCGAGATAATGACACACTCATTCGGCGGTGTTGATTATAGAAAGGATGCCGCTTTTGATTTAGATAGCGTTGTGAAGTCCGACCCCAATTTGCCTGCGGTTAGGACGGCTTTTTTCGCAACCGAAAAAAGGGAAACCCCTACGCCACCTCCTTTGTATAGCGTAAAAGAGGGCGCATTGTATACGGAAAGCTCATCAAAAGAGGCGCTCTACATTGCAGGGCGTATAGAGCAAATTGTAGGCAAGATAAAAATATTTGTAGGGGATGAAAAAAAGGAGCGGCTTGCCGACTACGGCGACATTGCCATTATTATGCGCAACAAGAGAGGGGAGGCTATACGGGCGGAGCTTAAAAAACGGGGGATACCCTTTATTGCTCCCGAGTTTGGCGGCACGGAGGAATATGACGATATCGAACTTTTGGTATGCCTTTTGCGCATTATTGATAACCTTAGAAACGACATTCCCTTATTTTCTGTGATGCGCTCATTTTTTGGCGGCTTTGGCGAGGCGGAACTTGCAGAAATAAGGGGAAATAACAAGGACGGCTTTTTTTGGAATGCGGTGGAAAGCTACGATATCAAAACGGAGCTTAAAGCCAAAATCAGCGCCTTTACCGCAATGCTGCATCGCTACCGTCTGCTATCCCGAAGTATAGATGCGGCGGAGTTAATATCCTTAATAATTGCCGAAACGGGCTATGACGGATACCTATTATCCCGTGACGAGTCGGAAAGAATGGAATATGTAAATGCGTTTATACATACATTGAGGGGTACGGGAGCAACCGTGAGGGAATGCCTTGCAAGCTACGATGCGTTGGGCGCACCCGAAATAAATATATCCTCATCCGCATACAATGCAGTAAGGTTTTATAGTATTCACCAAAGCAAGGGCTTGGAGTTTCCAATCGTGTTTTTTGCTGGCATACAGCAAGGGCTAAATATAAAAAAAGCGGGCGAGAGAAATATTATTTTAAATAAGGACTTTGGCATTGCCCTCAAATGGCAGGATACCGAAAATAAGACACGGGGCGACACGCTGTCCTCACGAGGGTTTCGCATTAAGGAGGAAATTGAGGAAAAAGAAGAGCTTATGCGCCTTATGTATGTGGCAATGACAAGAGGGCGCTTTCACTTATTTATGACGGGCGAGAAAAGCGGGACGGCAAAATATCCTCCTGCAGCAGAGGACGGAAAAGGGTTTATAGATTGGCTAGAGTTTGCCGCCGCTAAAAACCCCGAAGTGGCAGCCTACAAAGAAAATCAATCTTTTGACTACGAGTTTGTAGCGTCTAAAAAGGAACTTCCCTTGTTGCACAAGGCAGAGCCACTTGACCTAGCGCTAAATTATCCAGAGCGAGAGGCGCTTGGCATTAGCGCAAAGTATACGGTAAGCGAGCTAAACCGTGCGGAAACGGCAGAGAGCGAATATGGATATGTGCCGTTTTTGGATGACAAAGCCGCCGAAAAGGGTACCGCATATCACGCTTTTATGGAATTTGCCGACTTTAACATTACCGACCCCGAAGGGATAGAGGGAGAAATTGGGCGGCTAAAAGAGGCGGGGCTTTTGGACGGGAGCGAACATCTTGACCCGCAAATACTTTCAAATGCGCTTAAAAACCCGTTATTTGATAAAGCCAGACAAGGTAATATTATAAAAGAAAAGCCGTTTATTCTTTATTTACCTGCAAACGAGGTATTGGACACAACCGCAACAGAAAAGACACTTATACAAGGAGTGATAGATTTAATAATCACGGGAGAGGAAAATATCCTTGTTGATTACAAGTTTACCTTAGCAAGTCCGGAGAGTATAAGGGAAAAATACCGTGCGCAAATTGATTTGTACGGCAAAGCCGCACAGCTCTTGATGAACATTAAACTTGATAAAAAAGTGATATTTATAATAAACAAAAGTATTGTAATAGAAATTTAATGCAAAATAGGCAATAAAAAAGTAAAATTTTGTATATATATAATCTTTTTATTATAATTATAAAAAAAGTATTGCAAAAAACAGCGGGTGAGTGTATAATAATTATCAACGGTACTTCACTTTTTAGGAGAAGAGTTATGGAATGGTTTAGTAATCTTATTGACGGACTTGCAGATTTTCTCAAGACCAAAATAGACTTCCTTAATGTAGGGGCATATTCGCCCGCATTTTATATTGCCGTAGGCGGTATAGTTTTGGTTGTCTTGGCATTCCTCATTGCGCTAATCGCAAAGGGAAACGGCAAAAGCGTCAAGTTCCGCAAATATCTTGACGACACCACCGAGTACATCCAAACCCTTGGCACAATAGACGAGGACAATGTTGGCTACTTCAATGCAAGGCTGCCCCAAATGCCGTTTGCGGTAACAAAAGGGTGGGGGAACTTCCTTGAACAGCAAACGGGTTACCCGTCCGACTACATATCCGAACGGGAAGTGCTGGGCGACCGCAAGGCAAATGTCAAGCGTGCCGCAGGCAGAGGATTTTTCAAGTTTGTTAGCGCAGTAGTCATTCTTTTAGGCATTGCTCTTGCGGCAATCTCTTGCAAAGATATGTTTGCCGCAAATGCCGAGAACATCACGCTAATAGTGCTTGCCGTTGCAGGCGCAGTATGCGGACCTTTGCTTGTGTATATTATCTTGCTTGCTATACTCAATGCAGGATACCGCTCCCAACTCAAAAAACAAAGCGCCGCCTTCCACAGGTTTTTAGACGCTCTGGACGAGAGAGTGCTGCTCTACCGTGAAGAAGAGGACGAGTTCGTATCCGAAAACATAGAGGAAATAAATGCGACTATCGAAGAAATTCTTGCCAACAAGTTGGAAAAT
>JBAZCO010000136.1:0-3981 GCA_041654915.1 Clostridia bacterium
ATTATCCTCAACCGAAAAGGGGGTTTTTTGTTGGTTACCGTACACCGAGCTGGATGACGCATAGAGCAAATGCGCAACGGGATAGTGCCTGCAAGCCTCCAAAATGTTAAAAAATCCTATTATATTGCTATCAATATAAGCAGCGGGGTTATCAATGGAATATCTCACGCCCGCTTGGGCGGCAAGATTTACAACTATTTGCGGTCGAAAATCGGCAAACACGCTATCCACTGCCGCTTTATCTGCCAAATCGCCTTTGATAAACCTAAAACTGCCATATTTTGCAAGCAAGTCTAGGCGTGCATTTTTTAAGCCCACTTCGTAATAATCATTAAGATTATCAAATCCCACAACATCGTATCCATTTTCAAGAAGTGCCTTGGATAAGTGAAAGCCAATAAAGCCTGCCGCACCGGTAACCAATACTTTGTTCATCATTTAATCATACCTCCATAAATTTCCTTGATGCGCTCATAGCTTTTTAGGTCGCCTATGTCATACCTGTTTCCCGGCATTTCCATAGCGTAAACCGTTTTCTTTTGGGATAACCAAGCGATAAAGCTACCCGGGGCATCGGTTGCGCATCCCGCTTTTATTCCCTGTGCTACCAGCGGCACATCGTTTCTTTCGTATATGTAAAACGGTGGTGTTACCCAATTAGACTTTGGTTTGGCGGGTTTTTCCTCCATATTGATAATTTTATCATCTTTATCTAGAGTTATCACACCGCACTTATTCAATTTTTTTAAGGACGGCTCAAAGTAGCGCATAACGCAAGTTGCCTGCTTTTCTAAAAAGTAGTCGGTGAAATGCTTAAAAGAAAAATCTAGCAAATTGTCGCCCGCAATAACCAGCAAATCATCGTTGAGGGAAAGCGTTTCAATGGCAAATTGTATGTCAATAACCGCCCCCAAACGGTTGTCGTTACCTGTTGTACCGTCATCTAACACGGTAATTTTTATGTTGTTTTCCCAAGTTTTCGCCCATTTTGTAAAGTGGTGATAATATTTATGATTGGAAATCAATATATATTCGTCCACTGCGCCCGTTGCTTGTATATCCTCTATCAGCCAGTCAAGAATGGGCTTTCCTTTGACTGCAAGTAGCGGCTTGGGGAAATTTTCAGTAAGAGGATACAGCCTTGTAGCATATCCTGCCGCTAAAATCACACAAATCAATTAAGTGTTCCTCCAATACCGTCTGCACTTTTGCAAAAATGCACGGAAAAATTATCTTTCAAGTGAGGGAATAGCGCAAGATACTCTCTAGTCACTTTTTCCTCTATCTCCCGCCTATAACTCGGATTTATTATTGCCATACAACAGCCCTTAAAACCCGCCCCAGAAAACCGTCCGCCATAGATTCCTTTTGTGGTTTTCATTATTTCGTATAACGCAATAAGCTCTTCCGAACCTGTTTCGTAGTTATGTATGCTGCTCCACCCACTTTCAAAACACAACTTTCCAAATTTTTCCAAGTTGCCCTCCCTCCACGCTTTTGCGCCTTCCTCCACCCTTTTATATTCGGTGTAGAAATGGGTTGCCCGCTTTAGCCAATTTTTGGGAAGTCTGTCCTTATACTCCTCAAAAACCTCACAAGGCACATCTCTTAGTCTAGAGTCACCAAAACTATCATAAGGGATACCCGAATAGCCTTTTAACGCAAAAGCCGCCGCTTTTAATTCGTCCACTCGCTTGTTGAACGCAGAGCCTACAAGCGTCCTCTCTACACCGCTAAAGAATATTGCAACCTCATAGGGGGGCATATTGGGATGCTCGGGGATTAGTTGGTAGCTGTCGTCCTTGGTGTCCAGAAACAAAAGATGATTAGCCTTGCTAAGCACTTCGCAGCTTTGGTCTAACTTGCCAACATTAAGCCCAACATAATGGTTTTCTGCCCAAAGGGCGGTATTTATCATCTCTATTTGGGAAAGGGTGATGCTATTGACTTTAGCCAGCGCAGATAAAAACGCAATTATTACCGCCGCCGAGGAAGATAAGCCGCCTATGGGCAAAGTTCCCTCTATCAAGGCATAAAGTCCTTTTTTAAGCGTGTATCTATTGCTAAGCGCAATGGTTGCGCCCCTCAAGTAGTCCGCCCAATCGTTTTGCTTTTTGGGAACAGCGCTAAGCGCAAATTGTTTTTTCCCTTTAAAATTAAGGCTAGACACCTCTATAACTCCGTTATCCGTTGGGGTGTATGCTATATGTATGCCCTTGTTTAGAGCAAACCCAAGAATAAGACCGTATTGGTGGTCGGAGTGCGCTCCCATAGGGCAAACACGGTAAGGGCAAAAAGTAGTATCGATACTTTTAGCATCGGGATAGATTGCCGCAAATTTATCTTTTAAGGTTGTCATATTAGTTATTCCTTGCTTTTCTTGTGTTTAGGTTGATTTAATAGGATTTATGCTTTTGCAGTTGCTCTGCCAATGGAGTAATATTCCACACCTGCGTTTTTCATATCGTCCACGCTATAAATATTGCGCCCGTCATAGACTAGAGCGGTGCGCATAAATTTTTTATATTCGCTTGGCATCACCTTTTTAATTTCGCCCCACTCTGTGAAAATAAAGCATACATTTGCGTCGTCAAGCGCCTCTTGGGGGGTGTTTGCATATATAATACTGCCTTTTTCCTTTTTCCCTTCACCAAACTTTTTTTTGAAGTTCTCCTTGCCAACGGGGTCATAGGCGATAATATCTGCGCCGGCATCAAGGAGCAGCGGCACATTATAAATAGAAGGCGCTTCCCTTAAGTCATCTGTGTTGGGCTTGAATGTTAACCCAAGCACGGCAACTTTAAGACCTTTAAAGGTAATCAGGCGGTTGCCTGCTTTTTTAAAGAGTTTGATGCGCTGTTCGGTATTGACATCTACGGCTGCCTCAACAGTTTTTAATTTATAGCCGTGCTGTTCGGCAAGAAACTTGAGCGCTTTTGTGTCTTTGGGAAAACACGAGCCGCCAAACCCGATACCTGCATTCAAAAATTTTGCGCCTATTCTCTCGTCATAGGACATTCCCTTTGCTACATCTTGAATATCTGCGCCAACCAACTCACAAAGGTTGGCGATATCGTTCATATAGCTAATTTTTAGTGCCAAAAAGTCATTGGATGCGTACTTTATCATTTCGGCAGAGCGCCTATTAACAAACACCATAGGCAAATTAAAGGGTTTATAAATGGCATTCAAGATATCTCTAGCCCAGTCACTTTCTGTGCCAATGATAATTCTTGCGGCATAAAAAGTGTCCTTGACCGCAGAGCCTTGCGCCAAGAACTCTGGATTAGAGGCAACTTCTACCCTAACATCGTTAATTAAAAAGTCTTTAATAAACTGTTCCACCTTGTCATTAGTCCCCACGGGAACGGTGGACTTAACCACAACCAAGCAATCCTTTTGGATATTTTCGGCAATTTGCCTTGCAACGGTGGCGATAAACGACAAATCCGCACTGCCGTCTGGCTGTTCGGGTGTCCCCACGCCAATAAAAATCACATCGACATTCTTATATGCCTCTTTGTAGTTGGTGGTGTAGCGCAGCCTACCAGTTTGGTTGTTTTTCTGCATCAACTCTTGCAGTCCCTCCTCATAAATAGGAGAAACCCCACTTCTCATAAGCTGCACTTTTTTCTCATCGACATCCACGCAAGTAACATCGTGACCGACCTCAGCAAAAGACACTCCCGCCACCAGCCCAACATACCCAGTACCCGCAACTGCTATTTTTATCATTCTTCATTCTCCTTTTTCTCCATTGCCGCCGCATCAGCAACCGGCGATTGCTTACGCCTTTTTAATATTTGCATTATTTTATTATAGCCCTTTTTGATAAGGTCAAGCAATACTTTTCGAGTGGACGGATTGCGAATCAGTAAAAACTTACGCAAAATAAGTTACCATAACAACGATGGCAACCACACCGAATGCCTCGGGCGATAAAATGCGTGCCAAAATCGTATTTGATATTGGCGTAACGAT
>JBAZCO010000137.1:0-3959 GCA_041654915.1 Clostridia bacterium
GCCCGCATACTTTAAAAGCCGCTCGCTAACTTCGCCATAGTAGCGCACAATATCTAGCTTGGTGATACTAGGATTAGTAAACACCACCTTATCGGGGCTAGAAACTTTTATACCTTTTACCGTTTTGTCTGTTGTGCTTGCAGTCTTTAACTCAATCGTGCTTGTTGTCTTTGGCTTAATGCTTTTACTAGACTTGGGTTTTGCAGTTGTTGTTTTCTTTTTGTTATCCATAACCTTTTTTTCCTCCTCTCTTACCACAGCTAAAGGATTTTTATCTGCCCTTATCCCCTTAAAGCTTGGCTGTCTTAACACATTGCCGTCTGTCCAACCTGCAAACTGCACCTCGGCAACTATTTGGGGCTGCAGCCAAAACACTTTTTCATCTATCTTTATTTTTGGCAGAATGCTAAAGGGCGAATTTTTAATTATTATTGGTTCAAACTGCTTTGCCAATTCTCGCCTTTGTTTTTCGCTAAACCCTGTTCCCGCTCGCCCCGCAAATATTAGTTCTTTGCCCTCATAATAGCCTAGCAGTAATGCGCTTAACCCCTCTGTCTTTTTTGCTGTTTGTGTATATCCCCCAACTACAAATTCTTGGGCGTTGGCGCACTTGACTTTTACCCAATCTCCGTTTCGCTTGCCGCTATACACAGAGTTTAGTTTTTTGCCAATTATCCCCTCTAATTTTAACTGACATACCGATAAAAAATTTTGCTTGCCGCTACCCTTTAGTTCCTTGCTGAAATATAGGTTAGGCGGTGCGTCTTGCATAAAGCTTTCTAGCACTTTTTTCCGCTCCGACAACGGCAATCCCCTTAAATCCTCGCCGTCCAACGCAAGAATATCAAATATAGCAAAGGTCAGCTGTTCGCCTTGGGGGTTTTTCATATAGTTTTGCAATGCTTGGAAGTCGGTTTTGCCACTGTCGTCTGCAATCACCACTTCCCCGTCCAACACGACAGCCCTGCCCTCTGCGTGGGCGGCAAGCTCCTCTGCAAGAACATTAAATTGAGGGGTAAAATCATTGCCGTTACGGGTTACTAGGCGGGCAGTATTGTTTTCAATAAAGCTTAATATCCTATATCCATCATATTTTGGCTCAAAAATCCACCCTTCTCCCTCGGGAGGTTGCGACACAAGGAGAGCGGGTTGAGCCTCCGCCTCTGAAAAAGGATTTTTGCTAACCTTGTTCTTATTGTTGTTGGCAGGTTTGCTCTTTGTATTGCTGGCAGCCTTGCTCTTTTTGGGAGCAGTTGGCTTGTTCTTTGTATCTCCAAAAGAATTTCCCTCCGCTGCTGCGACAGAGCTACCCCCATTTTCTATTTCGTCCTTATTGCTGCCCTTTTCTATTTCGTCCTTAGTTAGCCCAGACCTTACCCCTTGGGTAAAATTAAAAATTCCTTCGTGGTCTTTGGCATAGCTGTCTTTTTCTTTTATTAACAACCAATTATCCTTTTCGTCTTTAGATTTAAGGCGCACCAAAGCCCAATTGCCCTCCAATCGTTTGCCGTAAAGGGTAAACTTGAGAGAGCCTTTATTTAGCCCCTCGGCAACATCATATTGATACTCCCAATATCCTTCGTCCCAAAGCATTACCGTACCGCCGCCATACTCGCCTTTGGGGATTGTTCCCTCAAAATGCCTATATTCTAGCGGGTGGTCCTCCACCTTTACGGCAAGCCTCTTATCCTCGGGATTATAAGACGGACCTTTGGGTACTGCCCAACTTAGCAGCGTTCCCTCCCACTCCAAACGCAGGTCGTAATGCTCCCGCCTTGCCCAATGATGCTGCACGACAAACTTTAATTTTTTATTGCTTTTTTTATCGCTCTGTATGCCTTTAGGCTCAATTGTCCTATTAAAATCTCGTTTTTTATTATATTTTTCAAGTTTTTCTGCCATTTAAGCGGTTCTCCTTTTTTGAAAAGTTTGGTGTCTTTCTACTATTTGAGTTTATGCTCTTGCAGATGTTCCCTTTTTTGCGCTCGGCGGTACTTGTTTGTCTTTTGTAGTCTTTGCGCCTTTGGTGCTTTTTGCCGTTGTTTTGCTTGCGGGTGATTTTTTTGCGGATGTTGTTTGCGGCTTTTGGGCGGACTCTATACTTTTTACTAATGCGTCCATAAGACTGCCGGCAGTATGCCTTTCGCTCTTTTCCTTGGGCAGTGATAGCGCTTTGCCGCTAATTTTAGACTCAATTAATGCAAGCAATTTTTCCCGATACTCGTCTTTGTAGTTATTTGGGTCAAAGTTGCCGCTCATATTTTCGATTAGGCTTTTTGCAAGTTCTAATTCTTTGCCCGCAACTGCTGTCTTGCTATTGACGGCGGGCGGCGCTTGAATTTCATCTTGAAAAAACAAGGTGTTCAAAAGCATTTGTCCCTCTTTTACCCTAATCACTATTAAGGTTTCTTTAGTGCCAAGTACGGTTTTGGCAATACCCGCCATACCCTTTTCCTCCATTGCGGCAAGCAGTAGGTTATAGGCTTGCTCTGCCCCCGCAGGCGCAATATAATAGGTTTTGGCATAGTATATTGGGTCAATGTGGCTTGCAAGCACAAACTTTTCTATTGTAATCGCCTTGTCACGCTTACTCTTTATTTTTTCAAAATCCTCGTTTTCTATAAGCACATAGTTGCCCGACTCATATTCATAGCCCTTTACGATATCCTCGTTTGCGACTTCCTTGCCACTGCAATCTAAGCAAGTTTTTACATACTTTACACGGGATAGCGATTTTTTGTCGACAAAGTTGAACTTAATATCGTTATCTTTTACCGACAGATGCAATGTTACAGGTATATATACCAGCCCAAAACTTATGTTGCTTTTATAAGAATATGCCATAAGACAAAAAAACTCCCTAAAATTATTATGGCAGTTATTAGTGTTAATTAGCCGCTATTGAAACAAATTCACACAAAAAAACCCGCACACGACACCGTGTGCGGGCTGTTTTTTACTTAATATAATTTTCAAATTATATTTTAAGCATACCGTGATACACTCCCATCCATAGGGGCAGGGTATATGTTGTCGCACCCTCTCTGCTATTGGGGGAGTGGTGCTTGCTGTGCAAAATGTATGTTGAGTTATTATACTTGTGGAAACCTCTCTCGTCCGGAGCGGCTACTTTCCAAGGAAGGTTTTGACCTTTATTTAGTGCATTAATTAGGTCGAGTGGGCCTTCTATTTTTACTTTCTCATTATCGCCGGAGATATCATACGATAGCGCCGCCGCATCGCCTATAACTGCGGCAAGATTAAATTCTGCTATATCGTCACGCTTGTCGTTGGATGCAGAATATTTTCTCAAATCTATTGGATGCCTCGAGAGCGACCAAGATGCGGTTTCAAGAATGTTGTTGCCATAGGCATCCTTGACCACCTTATTGGGATGAGCAAGCTGATAAATATAATACCAAAGCGGGTTTTCGCTGTACTTAATGGATGAATTCCACCATTCATCAAGTGCGTCACGGTAGTAGCCCAACAAAGTTTCGTCAGTTTCCATTTGGAACAATAGATAGAAAGCAAGCATTGCCATTTCTTCGTCAGAATAGTTTAGGAACAAACGCATAAGCAATTCTGCTTGTTTTGTGCCGTGCTCGGTGTCCAAAGCATTAATCAAGTTTTGCTTTATTACAGGAGGCAGCTCCATACCAAGCACATCGTCCAATTGGTCTGCAAGCTGCTCAATTGTGATGTTTAATAGTAGGTGGCCTTGCTTGGTGTATTGTGTCATTAATCTTGCATATTCGTAAGAGGGATCTAATGCCGCCATACGATATTCATTATCCCACTTTTCGTATCCTGTCACATAGTGAGCAAGCTTGAATAGGGAAAGGATAACCGAGGATGTTAGGGAAGCACCACCAAGTTGTGAGCCATTATAGAAGAACTCACGGTTGAACTTACTCCAAGTACCGGGTTGCCCTGCGCCATCTACCATCATATAATTG
>JBAZCO010000138.1:0-3909 GCA_041654915.1 Clostridia bacterium
CAAGTAAACGATGTTTTGAAATACAAGAGAAAGTTGAATATAGATAACGCCCACCTCTGTCTTGCCGAGCAAAGCGATGTATCCCGCAAGCTAGAAAAACTGTATGTGTACGCAAGGCTAAAGAGGGACGAGGACACCCAAAGCGCCAAGTACCAAGGGCTTACCGAAAAAATGGATATGCTGGTGGTAGAGGCGTCTGCCGCCGCATCGTTTGTTATGCCGGAGCTGTCCAAAATACCCGTAGCCCAGCTAAAGTCCGCCCTAAAGAGGAAGGAGTACGCAAACTTTACCACGATTATTGAGGATATTATTCGTGATAAAAAATATATCTTGTCCGTCAAGGAAGAAAAAATGTTGTCGGAAATATCCTCTTTTACCGACGATTTCCAAAACATTTTCGTGATGTTCGACAATGCCGACATCAAGTTTGAGCGTGCCAAAGACGAAGAGGGCAAGCCCATAGACCTAACTCACGGCAAGTATGCGCTGCTATTGCAGCATCCCTTGCAAAAAGTCAGGCGTTCGGCTTTTAAGACATACTATCGTTCTTACGAAAATATGATAAACACCATTGCCGCCACATATGCAGGCTGTGTTAAAAAGAATGCAACTTTAGCTAAAATTCGTGGCTTTAAAAGCGCTCTGGATAAGGCGCTGTATTACGAGGCTATTCCCACAGCTGTTTATGACAATCTTATTGCCGCAGTTAAGCGCAGTACGCCGTCTGTGCATAAGTATGTAGCTTATCGCAAAAGGGAGCTAGGGCTTCGCAAACTGCATATGTACGATATGTATGTGCCAATTACCAAAGAGGCTAATTTGGAGTTAAACTATGAGGATGCGTATGCTTTGGTGGTGGAGGCGCTCAAACCGCTTGGCGAAAAATATACCAACATTCTCAAAGACGCCTATAACAAAGGTTGGATAGATGTAGAGGAAACCAAAAACAAGAGAAACGGCGCTTACTCTTGGGGTTGCTATGACAGTCAGCCCGTGGTACTGCTAAACTACAAGCCCACTTCTCACGATGTATTCACCATAGCCCACGAAATGGGACATGCTATTCATACCTATATGAGCAATAATGCGCAACCATACGAGAAGTCCTCTTATACGATATTTGTAGCCGAAATTGCAAGCACGGTAAACGAAGTTTTGCTGCTAAAGCATCTGCTAAAAACTGCCGAAGGCGATATGAAAAAGTTTTTGCTTAGCTATTACCTTGATATGTTTAGGACAACACTTTTCCGCCAAACAATGTTTTCCGAGTTTGAAAAGTATGCGCACGAGGAAATAGAAAAGGGCAACCCAATTACCGCCGAAAGCCTTAGTGAAAAATATCTTGAACTCAACAAAGAGTATTATGGCAAGTCGGTAGTACACGACGAGGAAATCAGCCGTGAATGGGCTCGCATACCGCATTTTTACAGAAGTTTTTATGTATATAAATATGCAACGGGGCTTACTGCGGCGGTCAACATTGCGCAAAAGATACTCACCGAGGAAGGTTTTGTGGAAAAATATTATAAATTCCTTTCCGCAGGCTGCTCACTCAAGCCGCTAGACAGCTTACTGCTTGCAGATGTGGACTTAACCAAAGTGCGTCCGTTCACGGTTGCTATGCGTGAGTTTAGGGAAACTTTGGGCGCTCTCAAAAAACTAAAGTAAAGTATCTTTCAAGTCAAGGAAATTATGAAAAAGACCCTTCCAATTATTATAATAATCGCCATAGCTTTTGGTGTAGCAGCGGGGATAGTGCCGTTTGATAGCGGCGCTGCCCACGCAGAAAACTCTTACAAAATAGAAGTCACATATAACGACTTCTTACTGTCGGGCGGCGATATTTTAAGGAATTTTACTTTTTGGGTAGACCAAGAGCGAGTCAATTCGGGTCTTAGTGTTGCTATGCAAGCTATTGTCAACAGCCAAATTTTAGAGGCATTTAGCAATATTGAGGACGACTTTGAAGATGCAGGATACCTCGTATCCTATACGGAAAATAGCGGATTTTTGGAAGTATCGCTAGAGTACTACGAAAGTTATACCGAACAGTATGCGGCTTTGGGGATTGACGGTTACGAAAAACCAAGCAGTTCTGCTCAAACAGAAAAGGGTTTTTTCTTTAATACATCTCAAATAAATAGGGACACGATATATAAAAATCTTAAAGAGGGCGCATATTCCGAGGGTTCTCCCCTAGGCTTGCTAGATGCCGCTACTCAAAAACTCTTTAGCATACACAATATTGAAGAAAGTGATATATTGTATATATATAATTATGGCACTAAATATTCCACCCGATTGATAAATTCGGATGCCGATAGTATTTATACTCACGAAAAACTTGGCATAACCATACACAAGTTTGCTATGGATAATAGCGAAATGTTAAGAGAAATCACCCTAACCCAAACATCCCCCAACGCTCCTGTGTGGTATGCTCTTGTCTTTGGTGCTACCGCCGTAGTCGCCGCTGTAATTGTGGGGGTTGCAGTTTATCGTGTTAAAAAGAAAAAGGGGAGTAGAGAATGACAAACGATTTACAAAAGAGCGATTTGCAAAAAATAAAGAGTTTTCCCAACAACTTTGAGGCGGAAAAGTCGCTGCTTTGCTGTATCCTAATAGACGGGGAGGCGGCGGGAGAAATTTTATCCGTCACATCGGAGGATATTCTATATAATGAGCGGCATCAGCGAATATTTAATGCAGCAGCCGCTCTTTTTAATAGCCGTCAAGCAGTGGATATTATTAGCGTAAACGATAAGTTGGAAAAAGAGAAAAAGACGGATATAAATATGCTAAGTTACCTAAACGAACTTACCGCATATCTGCCGTCGGCGGCAAACTTTCGCCAATACATAAAAATTCTTGAGCGGGATATGATACATAGGCGGATAATCACCGCTTGCAATAATATTATCGAAATGGCATACACATCAGAGAACGAGAGGGCGACCTTGGAGGAGGCAATAAAAAATATGATGGCAATCTCCTCTGGCATAGAGCGGGGCGAACTTTTACCTATCTCCCAAGCGTCGCAAGACCTTATGGAAAGGGTAAATATGATGTGCCAAGATAAGTCCTCATTTAAAGGTGTTCCCACCTACTTCCCTGTTTTTGACAGGGTGACAAACGGCTTGCAAAAGGGTGATTTAATTATTTTAGCCGCTCGCCCGTCCGTAGGTAAGACTTCGTTTGCGCTCAATATAGTGTCCAATATGGTGGCAAAGAGCCGCAAAGATATTGTTGTGGCAATTTTTTCGTTGGAAATGCCGTCAATGCACCTTGCACAAAGGATACTTAGCGCCAATACAGATATTCAAATGAGGGCGATTAGTAAAGGCGAACTCAACCCCGGGCAGATGACTCAATTATGGTCGGCACACGGCGAACTTGCCGAAAGCAAGGTGTTTGTGGACGATACCGCCTTGCAAACACCGGGCAGTATAATAACCAAGTGCAACAAGTTAAAAGCCAAACAAAACAATCAATTGGATTTGGTGATAATAGACTACTTGCAACTTATGGAGGCAGACACAAACAAGCGGCAAAGCAACAAGAATCAAGAAGTTGCCGATATCACCCGTCGTATGAAACTGCTTGCAAGAGATTTGGACTGTCCTGTGATTGTGTTATCGCAAATGTCCAGAGGCATAGAGAGCCGTGACGACAAAATACCCAAGCTATCCGACCTTAGGGAATCGGGCGCAATAGAACAGGATGCAGATATTGTTATGTTCCTGTCCAGAGAGGACGAGGCGGACAAGGGCAAGCCTAGCTACAACATTATTCTAGATATCGCCAAACATCGTAATGGCGCTCTTGCCGAGATTAGGTATAATTGGGAGAGCGAAAATGTGCGCTTTAGCGAGTCAGACGACCAGAGAATCAACCGTGACTTTGCTCCCA
>JBAZCO010000139.1:0-3909 GCA_041654915.1 Clostridia bacterium
CAGATGAGGGCGCAAAAGTTGCCGTGTTTGAAAGGGAAAAGGAGCTTGGCGGCATACTCAACCAATGTATACATAATGGTTTTGGGCTGCACTACTTTAAAGAGGAGCTAACTGGACCGGAGTATGCGGAGCGCTTTATTGCGCTTGTGGATAAAAAGCCCAACATCTCCGTTTTTTTGGAGGCTACCGTGTTGGAGATATCTAAGGATAAAAAGGTAACCGCATTAAGTCCAAGCAAAGGCTTGATGGTGGTTGAGGCGGGCGCAGTGGTTCTGGCAATGGGTTGCCGTGAGAGAACGGCGGGAGCGATACAACTATTGGGCAGCCGCCCCGCAGGGGTCTATACCGCAGGTATGGCGCAAAAGCTATGCAATTCCAAAGGTTGGTTGGTGGGGCGCAAGGTGTTAATCTTGGGTTCTGGCGATATTGGGTTGATTATGGCACGGAGAATGACCTTTGAGGGTGCAACAGTTGTGCGCACGCTAGAATTAATGCCGTATTCGGCAGGACTTAAACGCAATATTGTGCAATGCCTAAACGACAATGACATTCCACTTTCTACAAGCTATACAATCACCCGTGTTATGGGTAAAAGGCGGGTAGAGGGGGCATATGTTGCCCCTGTGGACGAAAAATTACAGCCAATCTTTGAAAAAGAGGAGTTTATTGAGTGCGACACCATTCTGCTTTCCGTAGGATTGATACCAGAAAACGACTTGATAAGCGGTAGCGATATCATATTAAATCCCGTCACAGGCGGGGCGGAAGTGGATGAATATAGAATGACTTCGCAAGATGGTGTGTTTTCTGCTGGCAATGTCTTACATGTTAATGATTTGGTGGATAATGTTAGCGAGGAGGCGGCAACCGCAGGTACTTATGCCGCACAATATGCACTAGGGCGCTTGCCAAAGCGAGAAAAAGTACTTAATGTAAAGCCAGGCAAGGGTTTGCGATATGCTCTTCCCCAAAAGATAGCTTACAGCACAGGCAAGACAGATATATATTTTCGCACAGATGCCGAATATCGTGGGGCAAGGCTTACCGCTATGTCGGGCGATGAAAAGTTGTTTTCCCGCAAATATATGATACTTGTTCCCGGCGAAATGGGTAAAATTACTGTGGATACCACTGGGCTTAATGCCGATATCACCTTGAGTTTGGAGGTTTAGATGAACACAATTTGTATTGAATGTCCTATGGGATGTATGCTTGATATAGCGGATAAGGGCGACGAAATAGTAGTGACAGGGCATAGTTGCCGCCGTGGCGTAATATATGGGCATCAAGAATACACCGCCCCAAGGCGTGTGATAACCACCCTTGTTGAATTGGAGGGTGGCGGTGTACTTCCTGTTCGCACCTCGTGTGCGGTGGATAAACCTAAAATTCGAGAAGTGCTAAGGGCGCTGAAAGGTGTAAAAATAGCACCGCCTGACAATGTTGGAGAGGTGATAATCAAAAATATTTGCGGCACGGACGCCGATATTATATCTGCGGCAAGATATCACAGCAAAAGCTAATAATAACATTGTCAGAGGTAATATGAGAAAGATTGTTATAATTTTTATTGCACTAATTTTGGCGCTGCCGCTACTTGCAGCCTGCGAAGATACAAATGATACCGATTCCCTAAAAGTTGTGACAAGCTTTTATGTTATGGACGACTTTGCAAAAAAAATTGGCGGGGATAAGGCAAGTTATATTTGTCTTGTGCCGCCGGGCGGAGATGCTCACCATTGGGAGCCGTCTACTAAAGATATGGTTAGTCTGGAGAAGTCGGATATATTCATATATAACGGGGCAGGCTTTGAGCATTGGACGGAGGATGTGCTAGACAGTCTATCCAATAAAAACCTTATAAAAATAGCGACAGCTAAGGATGTGAGCTTGATTGAGCGCAGCGGAGGAAGTCACGGCGGTCACGACCCCCATACTTGGCTAAGCCCGTTAAATGCAAAAATTCAACTCAAGAGCATTAGAGATACATTTATTTTAGCAGACCCTGCTAATAAAGATTATTACCAAGCAAATTACGAAGTTTATGCCGCCAAGTGCGACAAGCTACACGATGATTTTTTGTTGGGGCTAGACTCTTACGAGGAGCGTGCGATAGTTGTATCGCACAGGGCATTTGGCTACCTTGCCGAGGAATATGATTTGGAGCAAATCTCCATAGCGGGTTTATCAACCGAGGAAGAGCCATCTGCCGCCCGTATGGCAGAAATTGCCGACATAGTAAATGAAAGAGGGATAAAAGTCGTGTTTTTCGAGGAGTTGGTAAGCCCCGCAATAGCCAATGCTATCGCTAATGAAACGGGAGCAGAAACCGCTGTTTTGTCACCCGTAGAGGGACTTACAGCTGCCCAAACAGCAGAAGGAGCGGACTACTTTAGCGTTATGCAAGACAATCTTGTGGCAATAATAGATGCGCTTGGAAAATTGAATGGATAATATTATAAATATAGATAATATAAGTTTCTCCTACTCAGGATTGAAGGTGCTTGATGCGCTTTCCTTTTCTGTACAAAAGGGAGAGTTTATTAGTATTTTGGGTGCAAACGGCTCAGGAAAAAGTACGCTTTTCAAACTTATTTTAACCGAACTATATCCCGATAAAGGAAAAATCTCCCTTTTTGGCAAGCCCGTAGGGCGGCAAACGGAATGGAGAAAGGTGGGTTATCTTGCGCAAAACAGCATTTCACTTTCCGAGAACTTTCCCGCATCAGTTTTGGAAGTGGTTACGACAGGGCTTTATGCGGGGTTTATGAGAGGGCTTTTTAGTGGCGGCAAACAAAAGGCGATTGCCGCTTTGGAACTTGTGGGAATGGGGGGCTATAAGGACAGGTTAATTTCTAAATTATCGGGCGGGGAGAGGCAGAGGGTAATGCTGGCAAGGCTGTTTGCCTCTGGCGCAGAGCTCTTGTTACTTGATGAGCCAACCGCTGGAGTGGATGCGCAGACCTCACTGGAAGTGCATACCCTTTTGAAAGAAAAATGCGATAATTCTGGGATTACCGTTGTAGAAATAACACACAATAGCTTTCTTGCAGAAAGTTTTTCGGATAGGGTGTTTTGTATAGAGGCGGGCAACCTTATGGAACTTAGCAAAGCGCAACTCGAACTAGAGCACCGTTATAAGCACAAGCATAACAAGGGAGGGGAGGGCGGATGCTGTTAGCAGGTATATTTGAATATAGTTTTATGCAACGGGCATTTTTAGCGGGTATACTGCTTGCACTTGTTATCCCTTGCATAGGCATCATAGTAGTGCTAAAAAGGTTGTCGCTTATTGGAGATGCTCTTTCGCACACTTCACTTGCAGGTGTTGCCGCAGGCTTGTTGTTCAATATCAACCCAATTATTGCCGCAATTTTTGCTTGCATTGCCGCAACCTTGAGCATAGAGTTTATTAGCAAAAAACTCCCCAAATACTCCGAGCTATCCATTGCTATAATACTGTCGGCAGGCATAGGGCTTGCAGGCGTTTTTTCGGGGATGTTAGACACCCCTGCAAACTTTAATAGTTTTTTATTTGGAAGTATAGTTGCGATTAGCGACACAGAAATAATAGTGATAAGCGTGCTTGCGGTATCGGTACTGCTCACTTTTTTACTGCTATTTAGAGAGCTATTTTATATGGCTTTTAATGAGCGGCTTGCTAAACTTTCGGGTGTTCCCGTAAAGATAACTAGCTTTGTTTTTACCGTTATGACTGCGGTAACCGTTGCAATCGCATCAAGGACGGTGGGGGCGCTCATTGTTTCATCACTTATGGTTGTTCCCGTTGCCGCCGCCTTGCAGTTTTCACAAAATTATAAAAAAACGCTTTTGATATCCATTGTTCTTGCCGAGGCATTTACGGTGGGGGGGCTAATATTATCTTATTACCAAGGCTTGCGCCCAGGG
>JBAZCO010000140.1:0-3876 GCA_041654915.1 Clostridia bacterium
AAATTACTTCCGCTACCGAGCCACGGTAGGGAACTCTGCCCTCTACGCCTTCGGGAACAAGTTTTTTGCTGTCCTCTTGGAAGTATCTATCCTTGCTGCCCGCCTCCATTGCGCTAATAGAACCCATACCACGGTAGACTTTAAAACTTCTGCCTTGGAATATTTCCATTGCGCCCGGTGACTCAAGAGTTCCCGCAAGCAGACTGCCTATCATTATTGCGCCTGCGCCTGCTCCAATACCTTTTACTATATCGCCAGAGTATTTGATGCCGCCGTCGCCAATCACTTTTTTGCCGTGCTTGTCCGCCTCCTCTGCGCAGTCGAGTATCGCTGTTACTTGCGGCACGCCTATACCTGCAATTACACGAGTTGTGCATATCGACCCCGGACCAATGCCAACTTTTATTATATCTGCGCCCGCATTGATTAGCGCTTTGGTAGCCTCGGCTGTTGCCACATTACCGGCAATCAAGGGGATATCGGGAAATGATGTCTTTATTTTTTCTACCATATCTATTACGCCTTGGTTGTGTCCGTGAGCGGTATCTATGGCGATAACATCGGCTTTTGCCGCAACAAGGGCGGCAACTCTATCAATAGTGGTTGCTCCCACGCCCACAGCAGCGCCAACCAACAGCCTGCCGTTGGCATCCTTTGCAGAATAGGGGTATTGTATGGTCTTTTCTATATCTTTTATTGTGATAAGACCTTTAAGGTTAAAGTTATCGTCAACCAAGGGAAGTTTTTCTATGCGGTATTTACCAAGAATTTTTTGCGCCTCTTGCAAAGTTGTTCCCACGGGGGCAGTTATCAGCCTGTCTTTTGTCATAACATTGGCAATGGGCTGGTCAAAATTTGTTTCAAACCGCAAGTCACGGTTGGTGATAATCCCCACAAGCTTTGTGCCTTGTGTGATTGGCACACCAGAAATCTTGTACTTGCGCATTAGCGCCAGCGCCTCATAAACTTGATGGTCTGGCGATAAAAAAAACGGGTCGGTAATGACGCCGTGTTCACTTCTCTTTACTTTGTCTATGTGGGTAGCTTGCTCCTCTACCGACATATTTTTGTGTATGATGCCAAGTCCGCCTTCACGAGCCATTGCGATTGCCATACCACTTTCGGTAACCGTGTCCATAGCGGCGGAAATGAGCGGAATATTAAGCACAATTTTATCGGTAAGCTTGGTTGCAAGGCATACATCTTTGGGTAAAACCTCGGAGTGCCGAGGGAGTAATAATACATCATCGAAGGTTAAACCTTCTCTATCTATTTTTGCCATACTAAAAAACTTCCGTCCTTTTTTAATAATTATAATGTAATTATACCTTGATTGTCAAATAATAAGGACGGGAACATAAACTTTTATTTTTAAAATTTAGGAATTAATATTATTTGCTTGACAATATTATATTATGAGTGTTAAACTTGATATCGAAGCAGAAGTAATTCTCACCGAATGCGCCGTTAGCAATAGGTTCACAGCAAAAAATTGTCGCTATCGTTAGCGTTTATGTGTGAGATGTGCTTTTGTTAAAGCACATTTTTATTTTAGGAGGACAAACATATTTTTAAAGATTTGCTTACAAACTATGATATTCGAGAGCGTGAAGTAAGACTTATTGACGAAAACGGAACGCAGCTCGGTATAGTACCAACACCCAAAGCGATGAGTATCGCCGACGGTAAAAATCTCGATTTAGTTATGATATCCCCGCAGGCAAATCCACCGGTATGCAAGCTGATGAATTATAGCAAGTATCGGTTTGACCAAATAAAGAGAGAGAAAGAAGAGCGCAAAAATCGCAAAAATGTTGAGCTTAAAGAAATTAGACTATCCGCAGTTATCGATGTTGGAGATGTAGAAATCAAGTCTAAAAAAGCTCGTGAGTTTATTTTAGACGGGCAAAAGGTCAGGCTAAGTATTCTTATGCGTGGCCGCCAGCAAGCCCATCCCGAGATAAGCGTAAAAGTTATGGAAGACTTTTTTGAAAAGGTAAGTGATATTGCCCAAATGGAGAAAAAACCAAACCAAATGGGGCGTACAATTACCATGATTATTGCGCCAATAATAAAGAAATAACCCCATTCAAAAGGAGAGAAGAATATGCCAAAAATGAAATCCCATAGCGGTAGCAAAAAGAGATTTAGGCTTACTGCTAACGGTCTAATTAAAAGGTCCAAATGCAACAAGAACCATATCCTTAACAAAAAGACCCGCAAGAGAAAGAGAAATCTTAGACAGGGCGGATATGTTCATCACACGGTGGAAAAAACTGTTAAAACAATGTTGAGCGGTCAAGAGTAGGAGGCGCAAAATGAGAATTAAAAGAGCAGTTAATGCGGTAAAAAAACGCAGAAAGATATTAAAGAGAGCCAAAGGTTATTTTGGCGCAAAATCTAAGTTATATAGAGTAGCCCGTCAAGCGGTAATGAAGAGCGGGCAGTATGCCTACATCGGCAGAAGGCTAAAAAAGCGTGACTTTAGACGCCTTTGGATAGCTCGTATCAATGCAGGAGCAAGGCAAAATGGTATATCTTACAGCCGTCTTATGCACGGACTTAAAACAGGCGGTATAGACCTCAATAGGAAAGTGCTTGCCGACCTAGCGGTAAATGATGCCGCAGCGTTCACGGCAATATGTGAGCGGGCAAAGACAGCGCTTAACGCTTAAAAGTTATTTAAGGAAAGCCTTTGCCTCTCAAGCAGAGGCTTTTTAATTGAAAGCTATGGAAGTTATCCGTTCTACAAACAATCAGAGAATAAAGTATTTACGCAGTTTGTCGGGCAAGAAGGGGCGGGATACGCATTCAGCCTACATTGCCGAAGGCTACAATATTCTAAAGAGCGCCCCTGCCAATCCTAAGGGCGAGCTTTTTATTAAGGAAAGTCTTGCCCCTAAGTTTTTGCATCTTGCCGATAAACTTTCTTGTCCCGCAACCCTTATAGCGGACACTCTGTTCGATTCGGTAGCGGATACGGTTAATTCGGGGGGAGTTTTGGCAGTATTCCCGCAAGAAGTGTCTAAACCAATATCTACCGACTTTGTTTTGCTCCTTGACGGTATAAGAGATGCGGGTAATGCGGGAACTATTGTGCGAACAGCTGTGGCAATGGGGGTTGTAGATATTGTTGCGATAGATAGTGTGGATTTTTACAATCCCAAAACCGTGCGTGCGACTATGGGCGGAATTTTTCATATCAATCCCGTTGTTGCAGATAGAGGAGATATTAGCGCCCTTTTGCTAGACTACCATATTGCCGCTTTGGATATGAGCGGCACTAACTTGTTTGGCTACACTCTGCCGACTGCTAAGTTCGCCCTTGCCGTTGGCAGCGAAACGGCAGGCATATCGCCCGAAGTCAAGGCGATTGCAGGGGATATAATATCAATACCAATGCCGTCGGGCAGGGCGGAAAGCCTTAATGCGGCGGTTAGCGCTTCAATTGCGCTTGCTGTGCTTATGCACGGCTAAGATTAAAGGAGATTTTATACTATGGCTGGTCACAGTAAATGGTCTAACATCAAGAATAAAAAGGGCAAGACAGATGCCGCTAGGGGGCATATATTCACCAAAATTGGGCGTGAGATTGCCGTTGCCGTCAAGCAGGGCGGGGCAGACCCCGCAAGCAATTCCAGACTTCGTGATGTGATTGTAAAGGCAAAGCAAAACAATATGCCAAACGATAACATAAACCGCTCAATAAAAAAGGCAAGCGGCGAGCTGGATAGTGTGAACTACGAGGAAATTACCTATGAGGGCTATGCCGCAGGCGGGGTTGCGCTAATTATTGAAACGCTCACCGACAACAGGAACAGAACAGCGGGCGAAGTAAGACATCTCTTGGATAAGTATGGCGGTTCACTTGGGCAA
>JBAZCO010000141.1:0-3873 GCA_041654915.1 Clostridia bacterium
CTCGTGAAATTTCAGTCGCTACTTTAAAAATTTGTATTACTTTCGCTTTCTTAGTTTCGTTTTAAGATATTTTTCTAATCTTTTTGTCTACTCTTTTTTTGTATCTATGCAGTTGTCAAGGTGCGGTATGCCGCCCAAAGGCGGCATTTGGTAGGGCGAAGTGGACTCGAACCACCGACCTCGCGCTTATCAGGCGCGTGCTCTAACCAGCTGAGCTATCGCCCTATAATGATTATCTTGTAATTGGTGGAGGTAAGCGGGCTCGAACCGCTGACCCCCTGCTTGCAAAGCAGGTGCTCTACCAACTGAGCTATACCCCCATACAGAGATAAACCACCGTTTTTTGACGGTAGCTTGTATATGATATCACCAAACAAAATTGTTGTCAATTATTTGAGGGCATTTTTTTATTTTTCCTCGCCAAGATGATGTTTAATCTATCAAAAACAACAAACTTTCTTTTTAATACCCATTAGTTCGCATTTTAAGGCTTTTTAAAAAATACGCAATGTATTTTAACCTACTACTAAATTATAATATATATTATATTTCCATATAATAGTTTTCTATATCACCTTTTAGGAGAGCCGCCAAAAATTTTGCCGACCCATCCAAGCAAGCTTGCGCTTTGGGGTCACTTTGTGTTAAGTGCCAACAGTGAATGCATTTTGCCTTTTTAGTTGCACGAAACTCCCAAAACTTAACATTGTTTTCTTTAAATTTTTCTATCATTCTATCCCCTTGCCGTGGGCATAGCATATCTTTGTCCGAATGTGCAATAAATATAGGGGGGTATTCTGCTACTATATGGTCGATTGGAGAAAGCACATCAGTATAAGGATATTCCTCAAAAAGTGCATCTGTAATTTTCGTGATGCCAAACGCATCCCTTGCAATAGCCTTGTGCATACTAAGCGGAGAATTGTTTTGCAAAGAATAGGGCATATCGTATATTCCACAGTAATACACCCCTGCCATAGGACGAATATTAAAGTCCTGCACCTCAAGCTTTTCTCTCACTCTTTTATTAACGCAAATACCCATTAACGAACTTGCAAGATACCCGCCCGCCGAATCGCCCGATATAACCACCCTATCCGTGTCAAAATTATACTTTTCCGCATTGTTTTCCACCCACCTTAAAGCGGCAACAGCATGCTTTAGGTTTTCAGGGTACTTATGCTTTGGAGCTAGTCCGTACGATATATTTACAACAACATACCCCAGCGTTGCAATGTAGCGAGAAAATCCCCGCCTTGACTTTCGCCCGCCCCCAACAAAGCTGCCGCCGTGAATATTAAAGAAAACCGGCTGTTTCCCCTCTGTTTTTTTGCGATAAATATCCAACATACAAGCCTTTGCGTTGTCCTCATCGTATACGATATCCTTAATCTCCTCAATATCGGGGAAGTGATAGTTGTTCCAAGTCCTGTCCAAAACCTTGTCGGTAAGCTTAACTATAAAAGACGCAAAACTCATTTTTATCTCCAAAAAAACTATTTTCTATATTATATCATAGACAGCACTACCCAAACAAGGTATATTTTGCATAAATTACAGTTAAAGTTTAATGCGTCCGTCTTGACATACCGCTAAAATTATAGTAAGATTATGCTAAGAATCTATAAAGGTGGCGGGATATGATTTTCAAGATAAAAAAGGGACTATATAACACTCCGGATGATTATGCGGTACGCTCAGAAGTTGGAGAAGTTTTTTGCAAGATAGCACGCTTAAAAAAAGGCTACTATCTATACAATAAATTGGGAGAGCAAATCGCCCAAGTAACCTTTGACAAAAATACTGCAAGCCTAAATATTGCACGCAGGGCAGGCAATTCAATGGACACTACAAAGTTAGTGCGCACTGCCTCGGATAATTTTTCCTTCGTCACCAACGAAGTGGCAAAAGAGGACACCCCATACCTAGACAACCTAAGAGGTCAAAGCTCCGAAACTTTAAGCATTTGGGGCGACACCGCAACCTATAACTACGACATATTTAATGGCAGCAAGGTTGCCGCAAACATAGTGCCATCAACCACAGAGCCTACCGAATACACAGTAAAGATGGGAGAAACGGGCAATTTAATAAAGATAATAATGGTAGCAATCGCCGCCGAAAGACTAAACAACGACCCATTCAGCAAGCACTAAAACAAACATTTATACCAGACAAACCAAAAAGAGCGAAAGCTCTTTTTTATTTATCCATTGACTAAGATAATAATCTATTTTGACAACCATAAAGCCACCTACTTTTTTGCAATAATTGCATTTTTTATAGTTCAATTCTACATTATTCACAATATTAATCCAACCCGTATTTGCTTTTTTTGCAAATATATTGACTTTTTTTGCTTGATTGGCGTATAAATAGCAGTGGAATAAGTGTTTGTGATGGCAGAAAGTCGCCTCCGACTGCCGATTAAGTTCGATGAGGGATAAGGCGCCCCTCCACAAACACTTTCTTATTTGTTTTTATTTTCCTAATGTCTTTAGCTATCAACCCAAATGCTCTAATATATTTTTTGTTTTTAGTAAAGGTATTGACTTTTTTTGATTATTTGAGTATGCTAATTATAGGTAGTGAAAAAAATTTACCGCTCAAACGGAAGGGATGCGGGCTTCCTTAACTACCATTGTAAAAGCTGATGGTTTACCATACGGCTATTATTATTCTATAAGATATAATAACAAAATTGAACTTACTACCTATAAACTTAGGCTAAATAACAGCCATCTGCCTGTTCTCTATTGTTTCATAATTTGTGTAGATTTAACCTATTTTTTGTCACTCTGTCAGCTTTTTGGGTAAACATATTGACTTTTTTTGTTTGATTGGAGTAATATAATAATCAAGCCTTTGGTTTTGTAGGAAAGTTGCCTGTAAATAAAAATCAAGCAGAATGCTGTGTCTTGATTTCCCAAAGGCTTTTTTAATTAAAATAGTCACATACAACTATCCAAGTCGCAATTAGCGATATTTTCTCCATTTGGATATTGAAATTTATTATCTCATCTATTTTCTATTACTCCATACCACACCCTTTATTCTCGAATGCCACTTCCCACATCATTAAATTTATATGGACAGTGATATAAAATTCTGCTATAATTTTAACATATATTATTATGGGGTAGTGTATCCGCATCACTTTTTTGGGGTGGGGGGAGCTTTTATTTGGTGATTAGGTAATTATATGGTTATTCCTTGCCTGTCCCGTTGCAATTTATATAAATACTACAACGATAATCTTTCAAAAATCTTTATTAATGCTTAATGCAATTTAGCTTGTGATAATTTAGACGGGCTACTGCCTCAAAATAATTTTGCATTATAAATCACCAAGGGGGAAACATACTCTTTGTTTCCCCCTTGAACCCCCTTCTTTCTCATAACTTTCCACCTTTAATGGGGTTTGTCGCTAACCAATATATTTGTATGTGAAAAACCACCGTTCTATTTTTCCCCCTATATGGATAATATTTTATTTATTGTATGCGCCAATTTTTATACTACTCTCTTTTTTTTAAAAAGCCCAAACAATAACCCCGTTTAAAGATGGGTAAAGTACGGCAGTAGCAATTTGCTGGGGATTTTGGGATGATTTTGCTAAAAGCGACCACCGAAGTGTACAGGCGGTACACGAGTGGCGGAAAATTCATAAATAAAAGCATAAACCAAAGTAAAACAAACTCTGTTTACGATTGTTATAGGTTTGCAAACAGCATATTTTCGGGTGATTTTTGAGGTGGGTTTGAACGGAAATGCTCCCTAAGTCGTACAAGCGGTACGACAGGGGGCATTTGGGTTTACAAGCCCCGCTAGCCGTTTAAATACAGCCAAAAGGCGCAAAAAGATGCGGGTTTA
>JBAZCO010000142.1:0-3780 GCA_041654915.1 Clostridia bacterium
GTTTACTCCCAAGTTATCGGCGGCAAGACTTTGCTTGCGCAACCCGTGAGGGCCGTCCGTAACCATATAGGGTTCTATACCTAGTTTTTTTATTCCTCTAGTAAACCAAAACTTCCGCCCCGAACACAATAGCGCCTTTTCGGCAACAGACATTTCACTTATAAGTCTTTCTATCCTATCCATTTCTACCTCCTAGATTAGGACACCTTAATATATATTATAGATATCCAAAATTAGTTTACTTGAAAAGGTAATATTTGTCAATAGCAGATGGAGCGCTTTTTAACTCAAACAACTATAATTTGAATATTTTTTTAATAAATCGGGGGTATCGTGACTGCCTATAATATGTGAGGAGTGCAGGCACTACGGTAAGCGCCAAAATCCCGCCTATTAAACCGCCCCTTGCAAGCAGTAGCGACATATCTTTTATGATAAGGTTTGCCGATGCAAAATATACCGCAAGACAGGTGGCAATCAATAGCGACATTCCCGTTAGTACAGGTGCGGCGCTCTCCTTGATTGTAAGTGCGGCGGCTTTTGCGCTGTCGGGTGTGGTCTTTTTGTAATCATCATACTTCAAGCACACAAAAAGCGCATAATTTATCGTACAGCTCATCTGCACGGCGGGTATCATAATATATATTAAAAAATTGAGCGGAATATTTAGCATGGCATTAATTGCAAGGTTAGCCCATATGCCAAGCTCGATAAGCGTTATCAAAAACGCAGCTTTTCTCACAGACTTTAACAATACCAACAGCATAAAAAATACAATAATCGATGACGCAAAAGTTACCAACCAAAAATCAGCAGCAACAGACTCGGACATATCCGCAACCCCTGTAACCACCCCAAAGCCGTAAAAACCGCCAAAATATTTGTCGGCAACAGTACGCATTTCCTCGTAAGAGGCAAGTGCTCCTTTGTCCTCCGCATTTCCTTTTAATATCACCGAACAAAGCGTATAATTTGCGCCCTCTCCCGTCTTTGCAAAAAAAACAGCCAACTCGGGAGCGTTTAAAATGTTGGTGTTTTCAAACAAGTACTCCACCGTTTCTGCGGGAATTTTTATGGCGGAAAATACCCCCAAAACTTTGTCCACATTGGGTATTTCTTGCATTTCTGCAATAAATTCCGCCTGTGTTCCCTGCTCGGGAATAAGGGGAACTGCAATAATCATTTGGTTGGCAAGGAGGGCGGCGGTTTCATCTAGGCTGCTCACGCTATCTTTTTCATTATATATCTTAAAAAAAGTTAGACTTGTTTGACTTTGCGCAACAAGAGCGGCTAAAAATACCGACAGTGTCAAGGCAACTACAAGCGCACGCTGTCTTGAAATTACTTTTCCCGCTCCCTCGTAGTTGATATTTATTATTCGCCTATGTGCGGTTTTTACCATTAGCTTGTCGCACACAAAAAGAAGGGCAGGAAGTGCAACAACTACGGTTATCATAGAGGTGAATATACCTTTTATTAGTGAAAAAGCTAAGTCTTTGCCAAGGTCTAGCCCAATAAACCCAAGCCCGCTAAGTCCGCCCATAGTGACAAGCGCCGATATAATTATCCAGCTAAAGCCACGGGGGGCGGCACTCTTTACCGCATCAAGCGGCTGCAAAGTTTGCCGCTTTTGCTTGTATAAATGTATGAATATCACGGCAAAATCCAGCGTACATCCTAGCTGCAAAACAGCGGATGCCGCATACCCCACCACCGATAACCCAGGGAATAGATAGCCCGTACCCAAGTTGACAACAATGGCAGTACCCAATGTAACTAGTACTATAAACGGCTCTATATATGATGTGGTGGTGAGAATAAGAATAAACAGTACCGCCAAAACACCAAAGAACAAATACCTCGGCAGCTCCTCTAAGGTATCGTGCATAACAGTTTTTGCCGTATCCGTCATACCTGCAAAAGCCACGGGTCTGGGACTTAATTCACTTGCTATTTCGTCTAGTATCGCAAAAGCCTCGTTGCTAGACGGCGGATATTCTAGCATCATAAGCACAACAAAATTATACTTGCCGTCGGTGTCCAAGGCGGGCTGTTTTAAAAATGCCGACAACTCCGACACATCAATAAAATCTTCCTTTGCTAATCCTGCAAACTCCAATATTGGTTGGTAGGCATCCAATTCCCGCTCTACCTTTTCCAGAGTGCCGTACCAAATCAAACGGCTCACTCCCTCACGCAAGGCAAAGGCATCTAATACCGAATACAGCCCCTCATCGTCCTCAAAAGTTTGAACAGCAAACATAGCATCGCCGTTAATTGCGAATTCTTGTTCTAAAAAATTCAAGCCCTCACGGGTGCTCGTTCCTTCTCCAAGAAAATCAAGCATATTGCTATTTGCCTTTCCGTCCTTTAATAAAAAAGCTATCCCAAAAGCAGATGCGCAAACAGCAATCAGTAAAAATATCAATATAAATTTTCTCAAGGCAACGACGCCCGAGGCAAATTTACCAAGCATTTTTAAAACACTTTGAACTCGTCAAATATGTCTAGCGTAGCAAAGTAATCGGCGGGCGTTTCCGCACGGCGAATCAAGTCAAAAGAGCCGTCCTCTTTTAATAATACTTCAGCACTTCTTAACTTCCCGTTATAGTTATAGCCCATTGCGTGACCGTGCGCCCCTGCATCGTGTATTGCCAATAAGTCGCCACGCTCCACCTTGGGCAACGGGCGGTTTACCGCAAACTTATCGCTATTTTCGCACAGTGAGCCAACCACATCATACATTTCGGTATTAGGCTGATTTTCCTTGCCAAGCACAGTAATATGGTGGTATGCCCCATAAATTGCTGGGCGCATAAGATGAGCCGCACATGCATCCACACCAATATATTCTTTGTAGGTATGCTTAAAATGTATTACTTCCGTAAGCAGTACGCCATACGGCGCTAGCATATATCTCCCAAGTTCGGTAAATATTTTTATCCCCTCTATGCCCTTTTCTGTTAATTCTTTAAGGTAAGCTTGCTCTACACCTTTGGCAATCTTGAATATATCCGCTTTTTTCTGTTCGGGGCGATACGGGACACCAATACCGCCGCTAAGGTTAGCCAAAACGAATTTTGCTCCTGTTTCTGCCGTTAGCTCCGCTATCGTGCGAAAGACGATTTGCGCAAGCGCAGGGTAGTAACTTTCTCCCGTTGTGTTCGATGCCAAAAATGCGTGTATGCCAAACTCTTTGCACCCCAAACGCATTAGCTCTTTTACCGCTTGCGTCATTTGCTTACGGGTTAGCCCATACTTAGCCTCAGCGGGCGTACCCATTACTGCGTTATCAATTTTAAATTCTCCCCCAGGGTTATATCTCAAGCAAATCTTTTGGGGAATGCCTGCGTGCCTATTCAAATATTCTATGTGTGTTATGTCGTCAAGATTTATGATTGCGCCAAGCTTTTTTGCATATACATATTCCTCGGCAGCGGTTTCGTTGGAGCTAAACATTATTTCCTCGCCCTCAAACCCCAGTCTTTCTGCCATCATCAGTTCGGTATATGAGGAGCAGTCCACTCCGCAGCCCTCATCTTTTAACAGCTTGAGAATAGCGGGGTTGGGGGTAGCTTTCACAGCAAAATACTCTTTAAATCCCTTGTTCCAACTAAATGCCTTGTGCAACTCCTTGGCATTATCCCTTATACCTTTTTCATTATATATATGTAGGGGGGTGGGGTAGCGTGCGGCTATTTCTGCCGCTTTTTCTTTGGTTAAATAAGTATCCTTCATAGTGCCTCTCCGCTTTGGTTTATATTCAAAATTATATAGTTA
>JBAZCO010000143.1:0-3690 GCA_041654915.1 Clostridia bacterium
CCTTGTGGCAAACGGCGTGAGGGGTATACATCTCTATGTTATGAATAATCCTGTGATAGCCGAGCGGATTGCAGAGAGAGTTTTGCCGATAATTGAGGGCATAAACAGTGAAAATTGACGCTAAAGAAGTGCTGCGATATATGCGTGCAAAAGACAGCGGAGAGCAGTTTTTGCCTGTTATTGATGAAGTTTCAAGCTACCTTATTAAAAATATTATTCCCATAAAATCCATAGGCTTTTATGATATCGAAAAAACGGATAACGGTGTTTGTCTTATTGGCACGGGGGTGGAGTTTAGAGGGAATCTTGTAACAGCAAGGCTAAAGCATTCCTCACGGATAGCATTAGTTACGGCAACATTGGGGATAAAGTCGGAAAACTATCTTGCATCCCTTGCCGCTAATATGCTAAAGTCCCTTGCCGCTGATGCGGCAATGAGTGCAATGCTAGAAAGTTATTTAGATGATATTGAAAGTGAAATAAGAGCGTCACAAGCAAGCAACGGCTATACTGTATCGGGCAGGTTTAGCGCAGGATATGGCGACTTTTCAATTACAGCCCAAAAGGATATTATCAGACTGCTAAATGCCGAAAAACTGCTTGGAGTGCGATTAAAGGAGAGTTATATGCTATACCCAAACAAGTCGGTAACAGCTATAATTGGCATTGGCAAAGAGGAAGTTAATAGCTCGGGATGTGCAAATTGCAACAATAACAGTAGCTGTGGCTACAAAAAATGACAAATATTGCGTTATGAAATTAGTTGAATTTATCAAAAAGAATAGGCTTTATTTAGACGGTGCTATGGGTAGCCGACTTATAGCAATGGGATTTGACACCAACCAAGCAGAACTGCTTAATATAACTCACCCCGAGGTTATACAAAAAATTCATAGAGAATATTTTGAAAGCGGCTCACACTTGGTGTACACCAATACATTTGGGGCAAACTCAAAAAAGATAGCGGACAAAAAGCTGTTAAAAGAGGTAATAATTGCAGCCGTGCAAAACGCTAGGCAGGCGGCAAAGCCTTTTGGAGGATATGTTGCCTATTGTTCAGGTCCGATAGGAGAACTTCTTGAGCCGTATGCGCACCTTAAACACGAGGACGCATACGAGATATTTAAAGAGCAGGCGGAAATTGTGCAAGAACTTCCCGTTGATTCCGTGGTTATTGAAACAATGAGTGATATTTCCGAACTTAAAGCGGCGCTGCTTGCTTACAAAGAACATACCAGCCTTCCTATATTTTGCAGTATGTCCTTTTCCGAGGGCGGTCACACTTTTACGGGTGCGGCAGTGGGAGCGTTTTGCCTTACTGCGACAAGCTTGGGGGCAGATGCCGTTGGCATAAACTGTTCGCTTGGGGCAGATAAGATGTTAGAGCTTGTGGGTGAGCTGAAAAAATATGCAAGTACCCCTATATTTATCAAACCCAATGCAGGAATGCCGATTTTTAGAGGCGGAAACACCGAGTACGATACGGATGCCAACACTTTTGCCAGCGAAATGACGCTAATTGCACAAGAAGGGGTGTCAATTTTGGGCGGATGCTGCGGAACTACCCCCGAATATATTAAAAAAACCATAGAAAACACAAAAAATATTTCCTTTACTATTTTTAATAACCAAATTGATGCCCTTTGTTCTCCGCAAAGCGTGCTGGAACTTGACTCTTTTAAGGTGATTGGGGAACGGCTCAATCCAACAGGTAAGCCGCTACTCAAAAGAGCGATAACAGAGGATGATTTTGATTATATATCCGCACTATGCATAGAGCAAGCCGAGGATGGGGCGGATATTTTGGATATCAATGCGGGTATTGCAGGGATAGACGAGGGCGAAAAGCTTGCAAGCATTGTTAAGCGAGTGCAAAATACAGTTGCTCTGCCGCTGCAAATCGATACGGTAAAGACTTCGGCATTGGAGCGTGCGCTCCGTGTACTTGCGGGAGTGGGGGTGGTTAATTCGGTAAATGCCGAGCGTGAGAGCCTTGATAAGGTATTGCCGCTTGTTAAAAAATATGGGGCATATGTGGTTGGGTTGTGCTTGGACGAAAAGGGCATACCTCAAGATGCCGAGGGGCGGTTTAGGTTGGCAAAAATTATTGTTGATGCCGCTAAGGCGCACGGTATAGATAAAAAGCGGGTGATTATTGACCCTTTGACAATGGCGGTTAGCGTGGATAAGGACAACCCGCTTATCACATTGCAGGCGATAAGTTTGATTAAGTCACGGCTTGGGGTAAGGACGGTGATAGGATTATCCAATGTGTCCTTTGGACTGCCAGATAGAGATGTTGTTAACGCTCAATTTTACAAATTAGCGCTAGAGGCGGGGTTGGATTTTGCTATAATCAACCCAAAACTAAAAGCCAGTGAGAATGAATTTGCCTTAAACTTACTGCTAGGTAAAGACGAGGATTGCCGTGCTTATATCGCAAGCCGAGAAACTGCGGAAAAGAAAATGGAGATTGGCAGTGATGCGCTCACGCCCGAGGAATGTATTATCAAAGGAATAAAGAGCGGTGCGCTTGCCGCTGTTAAGGCTGTGGTTGATGCGGAGAATTTTGCTATGATTATCGAGCAAGATATAATTGGTGCATTAAATAAGCTAGGGGAGCAATATGAGCAGGGCAAAGCTTTTCTTCCCCAACTAATTGCCGGCTCTGATGCGGCTAAAATAATGCTAGACTATATCAAGGATAAATATATACCGGACGGCGGTAGCGATGGCGAAGTTATGCTAATTGCAACTGTAAAAGGAGATGTTCACGATATAGGCAAAAACATTGTAAAGGCGGTGCTGTCTAACTACGGATACAGAATGATTGACCTGGGTAAAGATGTGGCAACTGCACAAATATTACAGGCGGTAAAGAAGTTTAAGCCTAAGTATGTGGGGCTATCTGCGCTTATGACTACCACGCTTGATAATATGAAAGATAGCGTAAAAAGCATCAAGGAGTATGACCCCTCTATTGTTGTGTTGGTTGGCGGCGCTGTTGTAACGGCGGAGTTTGCGAGGGAGTGCGGGGCAGATATATATGCCAAAGATGCCCAAGATGCGGTAGCTAAGCTAAAGGGCAGATAAAAATTGCAAATGGAAATGCCAAGTTTTTTTGTTCAGTACAATAATATGATTGAATAGAACAAATTTTTATAATAATCTGTATTTAGGTCTAATTTTTCATAAATCAAACCAAACAAATGCAACTTCTACCGCTTTTTTTAAGCAAATTTAATAGTTTAATAACAAACCCTATTTTAATATGTCGAATTTTGTCCTAAAATAGAGATAAGATTAATAACAAGGTAACTTCTTAAATTATAGATGCGAAAAATAATCCCTCTTCTTCTAATAGCTTGGGCATGCTTAATTTTATTGCAACCCACAGCAAAAACCGCTTTTGCGGAAACATCATACACCCACAATATAAAACTAGAAAACTTTGTAGGTTCGGTTGAGTATAAGCTAAAAGGCGATACCGATATGAGCTTGCTCACCTTTAATGAGCCAACAACTTGCTGCATTGGTGCAGTGGGGAATGAGGCGGAAATTATTGTTGTTTGTCCCGTGCTTTCGCCAAACTTTGTCTGGGAGATAAGTATTAATAGCGGGGAGTTTGTTCCCCTTACAGATTTTGAGTGGTCATATAATTTGATAAAGAAAAATGGGCGGGGTTACGAT
>JBAZCO010000144.1:0-3679 GCA_041654915.1 Clostridia bacterium
TCCGCACTTTTCGGGGTGCAGTCCATTCCCGTCGGCAATAATTGGCACTTCTACACAAGCCTCGGGCGGCAGATTGGACACCAATCCTCTGGTGTTTAGCACGCTCCCGTGAAAACGATATGGCTTGCCCGTATGGAGCGCCTCAATTATCCGTGAGCCATACTCCTTGCTCTTGGTATGCTTTACTTCCTTGTTAGATAATAGTCTGCGGCTGATAAATTTCCAATGCAAGATTTGCAAGCGGCATCTCCTCGGATACTCATTAATTGGTATAAGATACTTCAAGATTAGCCCGGGGTAGCGTGCTTTAATAAAATATGGGGTGTATTCTGCGTTATGCTCGGACGACTCGGTAACATAATAGCCAAAGGTGTGCATTATTTCTCTGCGCACTCTGTCACGGAAAACCGCAACCCCACGGGTGTCACTTCTCGCCTTTATGGTCGGATATAAATCTACCCCCTCCCCGTCTTTTATGCTTACCAACCAAGCCTGATGATTTATACCAAAAATCTCCCACTTTGCCTCTTCAATTTTATCTTGCATACCAAGATACCTAAAAAGCCTAGGCACACAATCTTGAACGCTGTGGCACAAGCCCACCGCCTTAACTCTGGTGTGTTTAAGCAGGTATCCCGTTAGCATCGCCATAGGGTTTGTATAATTTAAAAAGTATGCGTTAGGACAAACTTCCGCTATATCTTTGGCAAACTCCTCCAACACAGGGAAAGTGCGCAACCCTCTCATTATACCGCCAATCCCCAAAGTGTCGCCTATCGTCTGTTTAAGCCCGTATTTGGCGGGTATTTTAAAATCGGTAACCGTACAAGGCTTGTATCCCCCCACCTGAATAGCATTGATAATATAGTCCGCCTCCATAAGCGCCTCTCTCCTATTGAGGTGCTTACTAACGGTGGCGCTGCCGCCCAAGCTCTTGTTCATAGAGGTGATTAATCTATAAGATTCATCCAGTCTTTTTTCGTCAATATCGTGAAGGGCTATATGAAAATCACCTAGCGAAGGGGTAAGAATACAATCTCCCAAAATGTTTTTAGCAAAAACTGTACTTCCTGCACCCAAAAAACATATTTTCATAAACACTCCTTTTTTCAAAAAACAACTAAAACTCTATCAATGCCCGTTGCTGTCTTAGAATTATAGTATATCATATCTGCAAAGCAAATAGCAATATACATTTACTTTACTAATGTGAAATTTTTGTGATATTTATGATATAATTAAATTGGAGAAATAAAATGCGGTTGGATAAATTTTTAAAGGTATCACGAATAATCAAGCGCCGTAGCGTTGCAAACGAGGCTTGCAGCGCAGACCGAGTAACAATAAACGGCAAGAGTGCAAAGCCCTCTAAAGAATTAGCCGTTGGCGATATAATTGGGGTACGCTTTGGGGATAAGAGCGCATTTTTCAAGGTGCTAATCTTACCCAAAGGCAATATCGGCAAAGACGATGCCCAAACTCTATACGAGCCAACCGAATATAAGATTGATAAATATGCAAAAAATTAAGTGTGATGTTGTCATTGCCGCCTCTGGCAAAAGCGAAAGAATGGACGGGAAAGACAAGCTTTTTCTCCCCCTTGCGGGAGATAGCGTGGTATCCCAAACAATTCAAGTCTTTTTAACGCATCCTAGCATCAATCGTGTTATAGTTGTATGCCGTGCCGATATGATAGAGGAGTTATCCCGCCTGTTTCCCCAAATTATAGTATGTGAGGGCGGCACAACCCGAACGCAGTCGGTAGAAAACGGCTTGCAATACTGCATCTCCCAAGGTGTGCTAATACACGACGGCGCACGCCCATTTGTTTCCCACTCGTTGATAAGTCAAGTTATCCAATCGGTAAGTGAGTTTGGCTCAGGAATTCCTGCAATGCCAATTACAGACAGCGTGCGGCAAGCAAGGCAAGGGGTTATCACAGGCACACCTCTCCGCAACGAGTTTTACACAGTACAAACTCCGCAAGGGTTTAATACCAATCAAATTCGCATCGCCTATTCCCAAAGAAACGGTAAAGATTACACAGACGATGCCGAACTTTATTCGTTGTTTATTGCACCCCCAAAAATCATAAAAGGCGAGGAACGGAATATCAAACTCACTACTTTGGGTTCTTATTTGGGGATAACTGCGAAAATCGGAATAGGATACGACTTGCACACTCTTGCCACGGGCAGAAAGTTGGTTTTGGGCGGCATAAATATCCCTTCGGAAAAAGGCGCTCTGGCGCACTCGGACGGTGATGTAATTATACACGCATTAATAGATGCGTTATTATCGGCTATTGGAGAGAGGGATATTGGTAGTTTTTTTCCTGACACCGACCCAAAATATAAGAACATAGACAGTTCAATACTCCTATCCAAAGTGATGCAAGTTTATAAAATAAAAAATTACCGTTTGCTCAATGCGAGCATAACGGTAATATTGGATACACCAAAATTAGCGGGTTATATCTTTCAAATGCGTACAAAGCTTGGCAATCTTTTAGGAACAGATATCGCTAACATCTCTATTGCCGCTAAGACAAGCGAGCAAACCGCCCCTAACACGGTGGCGGCATATGCAGCGGTGTCTGTAAACTAGATTATTTGCCTGCTACCACATTAAGCTTTACTTTGGCTATGGTTTCGGGATACACCCAAACTTCCACTTCATAAACGCCCACGGCTTTTATTGGCTCTTTTATCGTGATTTTCTTTTTATCTACGGTGATTTTTTCTTGTTCAAGCAGCGCATCTGCAATGTCTTGTGATGTAACGCTGCCGTACATTTTGCCGTCCTCACCGCATCTTACCTTAACGGTTACTTTTTTACTAGATAGATGTTGCAACAATTGTAGCGCCGCCTCTTTTTCCTCTTTGGCAAGCCTTGCTTCCTTTTCTAGCTTGTGGTTGTATTCGTTTAGCACAGCTTTGGTTGCCTCTTTTGCTAACTTTTTGGGGATAAGATAATTTCTTGCATAGCCGTCGTTTACATCTACGACAGCGCCTCTCTTACCGTGTCCTTGAACATCGGCAAGCAGTATAACTTTCATATCGACCTCCGTGAACTCAATTTATTTTATCATATCACTCTTTCTTTTAAAAGTCAACTATCGCTTTTTGAATAAAGAGTTCTTACAAGTTTCATACTACGATAGAGGTGTAATAATGAATCAGCTTAAATGTACAACAGTAAATTGTCAGCACAACTTAAAAAATCATTGTAACGCAGGAATCATAGCGGTATCGGACAGAGCAGTATGCGACAGTAAGATAAAGCGTGCAGGCGGCGCACTTGAACAAACCTTTGCCGAGCTAGAGGCAAGCGAAGAATTCCTCGCCGATGCTCCCAATGTAGTACAATGCGATGCAGAGTGTCTTTACAACAGGGATAATTTATGTACTGCGACATCAATTTTGGTTGCAGACACAATACTAGGAACAAAATGTAAAACACGCATTAAGCCCTAACAAAACCCTATTTACTAAACAATTTTATAAAACAAAAAAGACCTATACTACCCAATAACAATTTAGGTAGTATATGCCTTTTTTTGCAATTTTTCTACATAGAAACGACTTTAGGTCTTGTGTTCAAATATACTTAACTTAAGCCATTTCGTAGTGCGGATAAAGCCACTTATCCGCCGACCCTTATTCCGATTTTTTAACAC
>JBAZCO010000145.1:0-3653 GCA_041654915.1 Clostridia bacterium
ACATTAATGCAGACCTAATTGCAGGGCTGCCCGAGGAGAGCTTAAAGGACTTTGAGGACACGCTTAAAAAGACGCTTGCCCTCAAACCAGAAAATATCACAATTCACACGCTATCGATAAAAAGGGGCGCTGAAATAAAGAATGCGGGAGCTGAAAAGAGCGTTTCCGGGATTGCAAGGGAGATGACAGACCTAGCGAGAGAGGGTCTTGCATTGGCAGGATATCGCCCTTATTATATGTACCGCCAAAAGCGTTCGTCCGATAATTTGGAAAACACGGGCTATGCCCTAAATGGCAAACAATGCGTATATAACATCAACTTTATGGAGGAGCTTACCACGGTGTTTGGGGCGGGAGCGGGAGCAATGTCCAAGTATGTGTTTCACGGGGAAAACCGCATAGAGCGGCACGCTAATCCCAAGGGACTAGAGGACTATCTAAAGCGGTTTGAGAAGGGTTAATATTTGCTCAGTTTAGACACAAACTATCGGGGTGGACATTAAGGATAAAATACAAGATATAAACAATACTCAAAGGGCATAAAAGCAAAGATTATTTGGTAATATAAGTATATTTTGCTTTACAATGTAAGATAATTTTGTTATATTTATAAGGCAATACCTTATTCTCGGATAAGAAGATATATTTTTTTCTGGGTGTAATGGCGTATTAGCTCATAGTAAAGGAGTTATAATAATGGATAAGACCGCAAAAACCGAGATTATCACAAAGTTTGCAAGAACAGAGGGCGACACAGGCTCTCCCGAAGTGCAAGTGGCAATACTAACAGCAAGGATACTGGAGCTTACAGAGCATCTTGCTACACACAAAAAAGACCACCACAGCCGCAGAGGACTGCTAAAAATGGTTGGTAAAAGGCGCAGTTTGCTCAAGTATCTAAGGGAAAATGATATCGAAAGATATCGTGCGCTAATAGCCGAACTTGGACTACGCAAATAATCACAACACACACACTAAAAGGCGGCGGGTTTTTAAAGCCGCCTTTTTTCTTAATTTAAGGTTTCAATTTGAAAAATATATAAATTAGTTTCCAAGAGGAAACAGGAGGTACAATGAAAGTAAGCAGAATTTTCGAGACCGTCATAGGCGGTCGCACAATGAGCGTGGAGATAGGGGGTTATTGCTCACACAGTAACGGGCAATGTCTTATCCGTTGCGGTGACACGGTAGTTTTAACAAATGTTACAATGGCAAAAGAGCCACGGGAAGGTATAGATTTCTTTCCCTTGGGTGTAGATTTTGAGGAAAAAATGTATGCAGTGGGCAAAATTCCTGGCGGTTTCAAAAAGCGTGAGGGCAGACCTAGCGACAAAGCTATACTAACTTCTAGGCTTATCGATAGACCTTTGCGCCCGCTGTTCCCCAAAGGTTTTTACAATGATGTAGCAATAGTTGCTACCGCACTATCTGTGGACACAGATATTCCCCCAGAGCCGTTTGCCATGATAGGCAGTTCTATTGCGCTCACCGTGTCGGACATTCCCTTTAACGGACCTACCGGTTCGGTTCTTGTTGGTTATGTAGACGGCGAATATGTGATTAATCCTAACAACGAGCAAAGAGAAAAGTCCTTGTTAAACCTATCCCTTAGCGGCACTAAAGACGCTATTATGATGGTTGAGGCAGGCTCAAACGAAATAAGCGAAGAAGAAATGCTTGGCGCAATCTTGTTTGGACACAAGGAGATAAAAAAGATTGTTTCCTTTATTGAGGATATCCAAAGGGAAGTTGGCAAGCCCAAAAAAGAAATGGAGCTTCGCAAAGCCCCCGCAGAGGTTGAGGCAGAAGTTAAGGCTTACGCAAAAGACAAGGTAGAGTATATATTTGCCACCTTCGACCGTGCCGAAAGAGAGGTGCGGGAGGACGAGATTATGAAGGATATCTTTGCCCATTTTGCCGAGATATATCCCGATAACAAGCGTGATATAGACGATATCGTATATGCCATGAAAAAAGATTGTATGCGTGATATGATAGCCAACAAGGGCGTGCGTCCCGATGGCAGAAATCTTGTAACGGTAAGAGATATTTGGTGCGAAGTTGGACTTCTGCCCCGAGTACACGGTAGCGCAGTATTCACCAGAGGACAAACTCAAGCACTCACCACCGCTACACTTGGTACTATCTCCGAAGTGCAAAAGCTAGAGGGGATAGACGATGATGTATTCAAAAGATATATGCACCACTACAATATGCCCCCATATAGTACTGGCGAGGCAAAGCCCATGAGAAGCCCGGGAAGGCGAGAAATAGGACACGGCGCTTTGGCAGAAAGAGCGCTAGAGCCTGTACTTCCATCCGAAGAAGAATTCCCCTATGCAATACGCACGGTGTCCGAAGTAATCTCTAGCAACGGCAGTACTTCGCAAGCAAGTGTTTGCGGTTCTACCTTAGCACTTATGGATGCGGGTGTACCAATCAAAGCGCCTGTTGCAGGCATAGCTATGGGGCTTATCCAAGACGAGAAAGACAACCTGCACATTCTCACCGATATTCAAGGACTAGAGGACTTCTTTGGTGATATGGACTTCAAGGTTGCGGGTACCGAAAAGGGCATTACGGCTATCCAAATGGACATAAAGATAACTGGTATCAGCGAGGAAGTTTTGCGCACGGCGCTAGAGCAAGCAAGGGTGGGCAGGCTGCACATTCTTGGCAAAATGAACGAAACGCTTGCCGCTCCCCGTCCCGAACTTAACAAGTATGCTCCCAAGATTATCAGCTTTACCATTCACCCCGACAAAATCCGTGAGGTTATTGGCAGTGGCGGCAAAGTAATAAACAAGATAATTGAGGATACTGGTGTTAAAATTGATATCAGCGACGACGGTACAGTCTTTATTGCAACATCCGACTCCGAAATGGCAGAGAAAGCCAAAGCAACCGTGCTTGCCATTGCTACCGACCCCGAAATTAATGCCGAGTTTGTAGGCACAGTTGTAAGGATATTGCAGTTTGGCGCATTTGTAGAGTTTGCTCCCGGTAAAGACGGTATGATACACATCAGCAAGCTTGCCTCCCACCGTGTGGACAAGGTGGAAGATGTGGTAAACATTGGCGACACCGTAAAAGTTAAAGTGCTAAAAATAGACGAGAAAGGCAGGATAGACTTCAAGCTTATAGAAAAACTGTAAGCCAAAAAAAGCTTGACCTTTTGCAACATCTGTTGCCAGTAGCATTTTGAGTTTACTTTGATTTGCGATAAAAATACTAAAAAAAAGAGAAACTGCTATGAATTAGTAATTGTACTGTTCAACGCAGTTTCTTTTTAATTTTAAATAAAATACATTATATTTCCCTAGCAGTATTGACTTATCCTTAATTAAATGATATAGTTTAAATATATAAAATTTAGCATAGGATATGTTATGTCTAAAACTCTCAAAATAGTAACGATAATTTTTTTGATTGCAATCCTTGCGGTAGCAGTTATGGCTTGCCAAAAAGGCGAGAAAGAGGAATATACTCTATCTCTTGCTTACCCCAATATCCCTCTAGTTTATCTTGAAGGCGAGGTGGCGGAAAATATATCCAATATCGTTTTCATAGTTAGCGACAAAGATGGGAACGCTATATCTCGCCATAATTTGGCGCTGTCTATGCTTTCGGCGGAGGATAGGGAAAATATCAAC
>JBAZCO010000146.1:0-3636 GCA_041654915.1 Clostridia bacterium
AGGTAGTCGGTAATATCCGCCCAAAACGGGAAGTATCCGCCCCTATGGGTAACTGCCAAAACATCGTTTACATATACATTGGCAATATAGTCAACTGCGCCAAAATGCAAAATTACCCTGTCTTTCTTAAAGTCGTTTGGAAGGGTGAATGTGCGGCGGTAGTACAGCACCTCATCGGGCAAAAGCAGTTTTTCTACTCCGCTCAAAATACTTTCTGGGGAGAACGGAACAAGGATTTTGCCTTGATAGTCGGTTAAATTTTCCCCTTTTTTTAGTATTGCGTAGTCCCACCAACCGTTAAGGTTGATATAACTATCCCTTACAAGTTGCGGACGGGGATATTCGGGAAGGGGTATGCCCTTGCTAATATTTTCTCCAAAAGGACTGATTAGTTTTGCAAATTGCGACATTTTTATATCTCCACAGTGTTTTTATTGTAACTATATGATACCAAAAATTACAAAGCAATGCAATATGGTTTGACTAAAACGGGGCTGTCATTATATAATAAAAACAATATAAACGCAGTTTAAGAGGATAAAAATGAAGTTTGATATAGAGCTTGTGGGAAAGATAGGCTCAATGGCATTAATAAACAAGGAAAACAACGATATTGATTACAATATCCTATCCCGAATTGGGCGGGAGCTCAGACCAGGGTATATTTGGGTGACTTCGGGCGCAACCGAGATTGGACGGTTAGACTACATTAACCGCACGGGCAAGGAGCTGGTTGGCAACTCCGAAGACATAAAAACCGACTATGCCGCACAAGGGCAGACTATTTTAATAGAAACTTATAGGCGCTTTATTGATAGCCGATACTCATTGAGGCAATTTTTGGTGGAGCATCAGCATTTTAATGACGAGGGCAAGAGAAAACACCTCAAAGAGGCGCTGATTCGTTGCCCCAATCAAAACGCAATACCCGTTGTTAACTACAACGACCCTGTGAGTGACGAGGAAAACCGCAAGCTAGAAATACAAAGCTTGAGGTCTAAGCGGGAAAAGGTGGTGGAGTGCATAGATAACGACGAAACCGCTGGGCAAATCGCTTGCCTTGTCAAGCCCAAATACTTGGTGATACTCTCTGGCGTGGACGGGATATTTACCGATATAAATGACAAATCCACCTTGATAAGAGAGATTAGCGGGGCAACCGCCGAGGAAGTAATAGCCCACATAGATTACTACAAAGATTTTTGCCACGGCGCAAGCCGAAAAGGTGCAGGCGGTGCGGTAACTAAGCTTGAATATATAAAAGAACCAATAAAAATGGGTACAACTGTATATATTTCTAGCAGCCGCTACAAGCTAAATGATGTGCTGTCGGGAGTAGCCCCGTCCACAAGGATAGCGATAAAATAAAACTGTTCTCAAGCAACTTTTATTTAAAGACCAAATCAATTTTAGTTTCCCAATCAGTAACTGATTTTTCTCAACGGGTCTAACCGCTGTTGAAAAAATTGGGCTATTGCCCTTTTTCGTATTCTTTAATATCCACCCTTTTACCGTTATTTTTACGGGAGTGTTCTGCGGCAAAAGCCATCGTGTGGCTGTTTACCGATTGGGTTATGGACGAAGTAGCATCCCCCTCAAAAAAAGCACGGATAAGACCGTTGTCGCCTCCGCCGTGTCCGCCCTTGCTCCTAGTGCGGATTATCTTTTTTCTGCCAACAAACGGTTGGAATAAGAGTTTGTTGCCTTCCATTTTCCCGCTAACTTCTCCCTCTGTTCCACGCACAATTATATGCCGCTCAATATTTTTAGAAAAAGCCGTCATTATTAGCGTGGCATTTATGCCGTTTTCAAAGCGGGCTTGGGTTACTTGGTGGTCAACCACATTATTGTCCGAATGAAATACGCATCTGCCATAGTCGCTATCTCTCACTGCACGCTCCAAGCTATGGTAGTCGCCCCTAGGGTCATCTACTAGCACATTAGATGGCCATTCCAAATTTTTCTTGCTTTTAAATAATCTCTTTTGAGGGTCTAGATATATCTTTTTTGCGCTGTAAGGGCAAGTATCAACTATTTTGCAACCGCCAAGACAGGTTTTTGTTGCGCCGCTAGGAGCATATTCCTCCTTAAAATAGTTTAGTTCGCCTTGCGAGTTTATGTTAGTGCATAAACTATTGGCTAGCCACACCAAAATATCTAGGTCATGACAGCATTTGGCAAGAATCATAGGGTTGGATGTTGTTTCATTTTTCCAATTGCCTCGCACAAAACTATGCGCTTGATGCCAATACCCCACATTTTCCGTTTGCTCTATGGAAATTATTTTACCAAGCGCACCGCTATCAATTAATTTTTTTAGGGCGATATAAAAAGCGGTGTATCGCAAAACATGGCAAACCACCACCTTTCGGTCTAGGCGGCGGGCGGTCTTTTCTATATCTAAGCAATCGACTAAGGAGCAAGCTATGGGCTTTTCCAAAAGCACATCATAGCCTGCCTCAAGCGCCCGTATTGTTGTGCGGTAATGGTCTTTATCTGGGTTGCATATAAAAAGATAGTCGGACAGTTTGCCTTTATTAAAAAAGTAGTCCTCGCTAGAAAAAAGCGCATCATCATCTAATGCAAAACTATCTTTTGCATAGGCTAGCTTTGCCTTCTTTATATCACATACGGCAGATAACTTTGCGTATTTGCAGGCTATATTTGCGTATAACGCCCCCCGTGAGCCAAACCCAATTACCGAAAATGTTTTTATAATAAACCTCTTATATATTGTATTTTTTGTAATGCTTGAAGTGTACAGCCAGCGGTTGCCCCACAAGAAAATTTGATTGTTAATAATTATAGGCTTTCACAGTTGATATCATCGGGCAGCCAATTAGAGTCATCGGTTATTTGGGCGGTAAACAGCCTGTTTATTTCCGACATATCCTTGGCTTGGTGCTGCTTTAGGAGGAGATGCTTGTTTTGCGTTAGCCCTACAATCTCCATTTTGCCCCGTATGTGGCTCATACAATATCTAAAGCGCTTTGCAACTCCCGACAGCTTTGCCCGTGCAGCGTCTACAATCTCAACCGACTTAACAAAGGGTACGGAAAAATAATTTTGTACTCCTTTTACTGGGCGGCATTGGAACAGATAGTAGGGGGATATGCCCGACTCTGCAAGCTTATTAAATAAGGTTGCAAGTGTGTCGGGGGTGTCGTTTACTCCCGCAAGCAGCACCGTTTGGTTAAGAATAGGCACGCCCGCACTTAGTAAGGTGTTTATCGCTTGGAGTGCCTCTTTGGTGAACTCGTTAGCGTGGTTGAACTGCGTAACAACATAGACCTTTTTGTTTTTACCGTAACGGGTAAAAAGCTCTATTAACTCACTGTCTTTATATATCCTTTGTGGAAAGACCACAGGTACACGGCTGCCAAAGCGGATATATTTTATGTGCGGGTTTTTGCTAAGCCGCTCAAGGTAGCGCCCAATAATTTTGTTGCTGTTGAGCAAGGAGTCGCCGCCGGAGATTAGTACATTATCAATTTCTTTGTGAGCATCAATGTAGTCTAAGGCTCTGTCGGTAAAGGTGAGTATTTCGTCCTCTGTTTGCCCAACAAGCCGTTTTCTAAAGCAGTGGCGGCAATACATAGCGCACATATTGGTAGATAAAATGAGCGCTGTATTGGG
>JBAZCO010000147.1:0-3615 GCA_041654915.1 Clostridia bacterium
TAGCGCCTTGTTTAGCATCACAGGTTGGTTGGGTGTTAGGGTTAGGGTAGCCTCATCCTTTTCAATATCGAGGTGGGCGGGGAAAAGCATAAGCGGCGCTTTTAATTGAATATCTTGTGTAAGTGTGCCAATTACAAACGGATAGCCAATATATAACTCATATCTGCCCGTTTCTTTTTCCAACTCCTCAACTTCCCGCTTTAGGTATTTTAGCGAGCCTATTTCCGACAGCAACTTTGCCGAAAGCTTATCCTTGATATTTTTTGCTGGCTTGACTTTTTCGTCCGATTCCAAGTCGAGGGGCAAAATATCCTCATCAGATTCAAGCTTTTTGGGAAGCTTGTCCAAAAGTTTGGCGGCAGATTTTTCGTTCATCAAGGTAAAGCGGCGTTTATGATGCCACAAAAAGTCCAAAAAATCGTCCGTATCGGCACGATGCTCCATAACCCGCCCGATATCGTAACTGTATTTTTTTACTATTGCTTTAAGATAAAGGCTGCGATTCCTGCCGCTTATCAAAATGAATCTTTCTTTATACTTTTTATATATTGGATTCAAATCTGCGCTCCAAAGGAAAATTATGCACCAATTATAACACACTTAACCCTTTGCTGTAAACTATTCTCCCAAATCGCAAATTAAATTACCCAATATTCCACCCAAATGACTAGTTTTTAGTGCGCTCAATTTTGCCAAATTGTTTTCTATCGGCTTTTATACAAATTACATCAAATTATATCAAATAGGGCAAAAAAACATACCGCAAGTCCAATTATACTAAATGGGCGGAGGTTGATATGTTAGAACACAAACTTTTTAGAGGCTCGCTATACCTCAAACTTACCGGAGAGTTAGACCATGCGGTAGCCCCGCCGTTAAAGTCGAGGATAGACGCCATACTCAATTCCAACGCCTACGAAAGAGTGATTATTGATATGAGCGGACTAAGCTTTATGGATAGCACGGGCGTGGGACTAATAATGGGGCGGTACAAGCTTCTTAAATCTAAGAACAAACTACTCTCAATTCGTGCGCCATCGCCTCAAGCGGACAAGGTGTTGCAGGTGAGTGGAATATACACAATCATCCCTAAAATTCAGTGAGGTAAATAATTATGGATAAGATGACTTTAATAGTAAAGGCAGAGGCGTCCAACGAGAGTTTTGCAAGGACGGTAATAGCAGCGTTTGCCGCACGGGAAAATCCCACGGTAAATATCATATCCGATATAAAAACGGCGATATCCGAGGCGGTAACTAACGCAGTAATTCACGCATACAATGGCAACAATTGCGGCGAAATATGTATTAAAGCCAGCATAGAGGACAGAATACTCAAAGTAGAAGTAACCGACTACGGCAAAGGCATTGTCGATATTATAGAGGCAATGTCAGATTTTTATACCACGCTCCCGGGCGAGGAGCGCAGCGGGTTAGGCTTTACCATAATGGGTAGTTTTATGGATTCATTGGATGTGAAGTCAGTACTTGGCGAGGGTACGACTGTATCAATGACAAAGAGGTTGACTTAAATAAATGGGTGGACATATGATGCTTCGAGGCGACGAAATCCTAAAGAGGATAACCCTTGCGCAAGCAGGGGACGAAAAGGCTAAGACGGAGATAATAGAAAGCAACATCCCATTAATAAAAAGCATAGTGCGGCGCTACCGAAACAAACAAATAGAGTACGACGACCTAATGCAACTTGGCACGCTTGGTCTTATTAAAGCAATAAACAATTTTGATTCCACCTATGGTGTGCGTTTCTCCACCTACGCTGTCCCAATGATAGCGGGAGAAATCAAGCGTTTTATCCGTGATGACGGCGCAATCAAGGTTAGCCGCTCAATCAAATCGCAATCGCAAAAAATAAACAAATTTATCGAGGAGTACCGCCACCGTGAGGGGCGAGAACCCGAAATCGAACTGCTAAGCAGCGAGTTTGGCATAGACGCCGCCGAAGTTGTATTTGTGCTAGAAAGTGTGCGCTACCCCCTCTCTATCTATGCCGAAACAGAGGACGAGGGCTTGTCACTTGCCGAAAAGATAGTGGCAAAAGGCACGCCCGAAGAAATAATAGACAAGATGCTCCTCCGAGATATCATAATGGCTCTGCCGGAGCGTGAGAAAAAAATCATAATACTCCGCTATTTCCGTGACAAAACACAAAGCGAAATCGCAAGGGAGCTTAATGTCAGCCAAGTGCAAATATCACGGCTAGAGGCAAAAATCCTAGAGAAGATGCGCTCCGAGTTGTTAGTGTAAAAAACACGGGGCGCAATTTTAATATTTGGAGGCTAGTTCTCCAAACAACAACCGTTACCGCAAGCGTTAGGTATTCCAAACAACTTGCGGTAATTTTTTTGCGCCCCGTATTTTTTCCATACGCACCTTGCTCATCTTTTGGGCGCTTTTTCACAAAACCCCCGCCCCTCGTGTACCGCCTGTACACTTCGGCGGTTGCTTTGTAAAAAATCATCTCAAAATCCCTAGCAAATTGCTCCTGCCGTACCTTATCCAACTTTTTGCGCCCCGTATTTTTTATATAGATTTCTTTTAATATAATTAGGGAACTATACTCTTTAGTTCCCTAATAACCCTCCTTTCTCATATTTTCCTCATATTAATAAAGTAATAACAAAATTATATCATTACTTTGTTAACATTCAACCGTTAGTTTCCCCCTTGTATAGTTGTAAAAACATAGGGTGCAATTTTAATATAATGTGGTAGTCGCTTGAAAAAACTATTGTTACCGCTAGCGTTAACTTTTCAAATTATCTGCAATTAATTTTTGCATCCTATGTTTTAACTATCCGCATCTTTTTGCGTCTTTTGGGCGTATTTGAACGGCTAGCGGGGCTTGCAAGCCCAAATGCTCCCTATCGTACCGCTTGTACGATTTCGGGAGCATTTCTGTTCAATTTCACCTCAAAATCCATCAAAAACCTGCTGCCGCCGTACCTTATCCAACTTCAGACGGGGTTTATTGGTGTTCGCTAGTCGCTCCTATAAATATAAATAATTATCCAAATGGGGGAAAATATAACGGTAGCCTTGTTCATTACAAACAAATGGTTATCGACAAACCATATCAAAGGTGGAAAGTTATGAGAAAGAAGGGGGTTAAGGGGGAAACAAAGAGCATGTTTCCCCCTTGTATAGTTGTTAAAACATAGGGCGCAATTTTAATATAATGTGGTAGTCGCTTAAAAAAACTATCGTTACCTCAAGCGTTAACTTTTCAAATTATCTGCAATCAGTTTTGCACCCTATGTTTTCACTATCCGCATTTTTTTGCGTCTTTTGTGTGCATTTAAACGGCTAGCGGGGCTTGCAAGCCCAAATGCTCCCTATCGTACCGCTTGTACGATTTCGGGAGCATTTCCGTTCAAATGCACCTCAAAATCCATCAAAAACCTGCTGCTGCCGTACCTTATCCAACTTTAAACGGGGTTATTGGTATTGGCTATCCGCTCCCGTATTATAATGTTATACCTCAAAATGAAAGATAAGAAAAAGCAAGAAAAGATAAAACTCAAAGAAACCCATATATAATATAAATCAAAAGACTTTTACCCCTCCAGACGGGAGGGTTAGAGGTAGATAATAC
>JBAZCO010000148.1:0-3605 GCA_041654915.1 Clostridia bacterium
TTTACTTCGGCATCCAGCTCCTCTTTCTCTACTTTGATTTCCTCTTTTTTAATAATCGCCTCAAGGACTAGGCGGGTCTTGAGTGTCTTTATTGCATCCTCACGGCGCTCCTCTTTTATCGCATCAATCGTTGTGCCGGCATAGTTGAGATAATCTTCTAGCTTGACGCCCGAATATGACATACGCACTTTAAGGTCGTCTATCAGCCTTTCGAGTTCCTCTTGAACCATCGCCTCGGGAAGGTCTATTTCGGTGTTTGCCGTCACGGTATCAATAATCTTGTCATCCTCGGCATACTCGGCTTTCTTTTTGACATTCTCCAATAGTTTTGCCGTAACATCCGCCTTGTATTCCTCCAATGTATCAAAGTCGCTCACATCCTTGGCAAATTCATCATCAAGTTCGGGTAGCTCCTTAAATTTTATCTCGTGCAAGGTAACAGCAAATACCGCCTCTTTGCCCGCTAGCTCCTCTGCGTGATACTTCTCGGGGAAGGTAACGCTAATATCACGGCTTTCGCCAACTTTAAGCCCCTCAACCTGCTCCTCAAAACCAGGAATAAATGAGTTGCTGCCAAGCTCCAATGGCTGCCTTTCCGCTGTGCCGCCGTCAAACTTAACTCCGTCTACGCTGCCGCTGTAATCAATTGTTACTTTGTCGCCTTTTTGGGCGGCTCTGTCTGTGATATCTATCCAGCGTGCCGACTGCTCCCGCCTTTGTTCAATTTCTTTGTCCGCCGCATCCTCATCGATGTCCGCCGATTCCTTTTCAATGGTAAGCCCCGTATATTCGCCAAGCTTTACCTCGGGATAAACATCTACGATGAGTGTCAGCTTGACTCCCTCGTCACTTACTTCGTTAATGTCTATATCCGGTCTGCCTACGGGTTCGGTGTCTTTTTCTTTATCTAATATCTCTTTATAGTATTTATTTAGCGCAATATCTAAAGCATCCTCATAAAAAACTTCTTTGCCGTAGCGGGAAACTATCACATTAAAGGGCGCTTTCCCCGGGCGGAAACCTTCCACCTTAAACCGTGACTTAAACTTTTTATAAGCGTCTAAAATGCAAGCCTCCCATTCCTCTTTCTCTATGTTAACCGCTATTTCTAAGCGTGATTTTTCCAGCTTTTGAATAGAATAATCCATTGATGTAACCTCCATATAGTGTATCCCAATTATATTACCATAAAATAGGAGTATAAAGCAATTGTTTGTTCTACAAAAAAGTCAATACAAAGAAAATTGTTGCTTAAATTAAGGAAAATAATTATAATATAACTATGCCAAACGATTATATCACCCTAAAAGCCTTGACGAGCGAACTAAATGCCGCATTGCAAGGCGGGCGAATCAACAAGATAAATATGCCTTCGCCAGAAGAGATTACCCTGCAAATTCGTGCTTTGGGAGAAAACCATACGCTATTGATTAGCGCAAAAAGTGCCTTGCCTCGCATATATCTTACCCAACAAAAGATATCGGGGACAAACACCCCATCCGCCCTTTGTATGCTATTTAGAAAACACCTTACAAACGGCATTATTGACGGGGCGGAAACGCTTTTTAACGACAGAATCATAGCACTAAATATCATATCTAAAAACGAATTGCACGACATAGCACACTATCGCATTATTGTTGAGATAATGGGGGCGCAATCCAACATAATTTTCACAAAAAATCAGCCGTCAGGCGATACGATAATTGACTGTGTCAAGCGAATATTTGGCGAAAACAATCGCTCGTTATTCCCCCAAATGCCCTATGAGCCGCCAAAAAACACTAAGCTAAGCATAAATGACACCACCACTTTGGCAACACTTTCCGCCTTGCCTAGTGAGGAGCTAGCAACAGCTATTGCTCAAACTTTGTCGGGCTTTTCCAAGGAGTCTGCACGGGAGGCGGCAAAAATTGCTACTAATGACATTGCTCTTGACAAGGTTTTTACCGAGCTTTTTGATATATATAACTCTCCACGCTTTGCGCCGTCTGTTCACATACTTAACGGCAAGCCAAGGGGATACTTTGTTTTCCCCTATGCAAGCATAGATTTGGGCGAGTGGCAACCCGCTAGCAGCCTAAACCAAGCGGCAGATATATACTATTCATTGAGTAGCCAAGCGCCAAAGCCGCCCGCACGCATACGGGCAGAAGTGCTATTAAAACGCCTAAAAACCCGAGTTGCCAAAAAAATAAAGGACAACGCAAAGCGATTGGAAGAAAGCGCACATCCCGAGGAGCTATTACAGCTAGCCGAGATACTAAAATGCAACTTGCATCGCATAGAGCAGTCGCAAAGTATTATAAGATGCTACGATTTTTATAATAATCGTGAAATAGAACTACCCCTCAATCCAACTTTATCGGCAAGTAAAAATGTAGAAAAGTATTATAAAAATTATACTAAACTAAAAGGGGCAAAGGCATATGCTCAAAAAGAAAGGGTAGATTTATTAGCCCAACAAGACTATCTTAATTCAATAGAGGCGGGGCTAAAAAATGCGGCAACCGCAACTGACTATGAGGAGATAGAGCGGGAACTAGCTGCACTCTCTCCCTTAAAAAAAGTTAATACCCCCAAGAAAAAAGAAAAGCCCTCTGCCCCTATTTTTCTAACTCTAAACGGCTACACAGTATATATTGGCAAAAACAACCTACAAAATGACAAGGTGACTTTTACCCTTGCCGATGGCGGCGACATTTGGCTACACGCAAAAGGGGTACACGGGGCGCATATTATAGTAAAAACCAAAGACGGCAAAATACCTAATGAGATACTAACCCAAGCGGCGGCATATGCGGCATATATGAGCAGCGCAAGGGATGCAGACAAAGCAGAAGTTGATTATACTTTAAGAAAATATGTAAAAAAGGCGGGAAAATTGGGACTTGTAACATACACCAACCAAAAAAGCATTTTAGTCAAACCCCAAAAACCACCCGAATGATTATTCTTTACAAAGCAATAAGTATTTACCCTTTAAACAAATATTAAATAATATTTCAAACATTTTGATTATTGTACTATGCTGCCCTATACTTCGGGAATGGTAATTGTTGTGTTATTCAAGCTTTTAATAGTTATAGAAAAATCCATAACCATTCCCTCAAGGTTCATACTCCCTACAATAATACAATTATCGCCATCAATTTCTAAAGTTAACGACCTTGCGACCATATCGTCAAATATCTTAGGGGTTGCACCTTCTTTTAGCACGAACTTTTTTAAATCTTTAGAGTAATCATAATTTTCGGAATTAAATAACTCTTCCAACTCTTCATCAGCGGAAGTTTCATCCTCTTCAACTTTGGACTCGCTTTTATCCCAGTTGCCAAATTCGTTTTGCGTATATGTATATACCGTATCTCCAATAACTTCCGTATATTTTTCCGCTTCATCAAAGAATGCCGAGCTATAAGTTTTATTCCCATCAAGTTTCATAATCATTTCCACTTTGCCAAAAATTGGAACGACCATTTCCATAACCACTGTTGCACTATCGGCATCAAGCATTTTTTTATAATATCTATCTATTTGTTTTGGGCTATTACATCCCATTAAAGATATTATTGTGATTGTTAATAGAATAAAAACTAAAATAA
>JBAZCO010000149.1:0-3576 GCA_041654915.1 Clostridia bacterium
TCGAAACGGAAGAAGGCTTGCTAAAAGCCCCAAAACCGTTGCTCAAACAGATAATGCTGTGAGCTAAAATACAGTCCATTAACTTTTTAACTGTCTGTTTGGATTTAAAGGTTTAACAAAAGGGCAATTCTTGTAACCAAGAGATGCCCTTTTTTGTTTGCATTTTTATGGTTTTGCCGTCTGACGGCTGCCAAATTACCATTTAGGGGTACTCGAAGTTGGCATTATGAGCAAAATCATTCTTATGATATTATGAAAATAGATGTAGCTGTATTTTAAGTGAATTGCGAATGCAAAAAAGTAAGCAAAGTGATAATTTTTATATCACCTAACTCTGTATTTAAAGTTATATGATTGTCAATTTTGGCGTCCTGTGATATAATCTTAATCGATAATGCCCTAAAGTGAGGAGCGAGCTAAAATGTTAAGGATAGTACCCACCAACGACAAACAACTTTTAAATGAACTATCTGAGCAAATATTTGGTAAAGATTTTGCTAGAAGTGTGGGTTTTGTATTATATAACAGTGAGCAGGCAGTAGGGTTGGCGTCACTTAACATTCTTGCCGATAAAGCCACACTTGAATTGGTAGGCATTATTCCCATGGCAAGAGGGCAAGGGCTTGGCGATTTTTTTACCCGCTCGTTAATTAATACATTATCATACTCCTCTCCTAATATTATTATTGGATACAAGGACGGTTATTTTGATAAGTTTGGATTTATCACACGGGAAAAGGATATGATTATACAGTCTAAAGACATATTTTTTCCCTCACAATGCAGACATAACACAAGGAGCGATGCAAATGGAAGCGAGTAATTTTATTGAAGAAATCATAGTAAATGACTTAAAAAGCGGCAAGACAAACGCTATATACACCCGCTTTCCTCCAGAACCCAACGGCTACTTGCATGTGGGGCATAGCAAAAGTTTGTCCATTAATTTTGGTATAAAAGAAAAATTTAACGGCAAGTGCAACCTTAGGTTTGACGATACCAACCCCACCAAAGAGGAGGTGGAGTTTGTAGAATCAATTAAAGAGGACATCAAGTGGCTGGGTTACGAATGGGACTTGGAGCTTTATGCATCCGACTACTTTGAGCAAATGTACGAATATGCTGTGCTTTTAATAAAAAAAGGGCTTGCTTTTGTTTGCGATTTGAGCGCAGAGGAAATTCGCTCTACACGAGGCACGCTAACCGAATGGGGAGTGGAAAGCCCTTACCGAAACCGTTCGATAGAGGAAAACCTTGAGATGTTTACTGATATGAGGGCAGGCGTGTATCCTGACGGTGCTAAAGTCCTAAGGGCGAAAATTGATATGAAAAGTCCGAATATGAATATGCGTGACCCCGTAATATATAGGGTGTTGCGGGCGACTCATCACCGCACGGGAGATGATTGGTTAATATATCCTATGTACGACTTTGCGCATCCGCTTGGCGATGCAATAGAGGGAATCACCCATTCGATTTGCACGCTTGAGTTTGAGGACCATCGCCCGCTTTATGATTGGGTAACCTTGCATTGTGACTTTGAATACCGTCCGCAACAAATTGAGTTTGCAAGACTGAATATTAAAAACACCATAATGTCTAAACGCTATCTTAAAAAACTAGTAGATAGCGGCTTTGTTAATGGTTGGAACGACCCCCGTATGCCCACCCTTAGCGGTATGCGGGAAAGGGGATATCCGCCAGAGGCAATCAAGGAGTTTTGTCAGCGTGTGGGAGTGGCAAAAGCCAACTCCGAAGTGGATACTGCATTCTTAGAGTTTTGCGTGCGGGAGAACTTAAACCGCAATGCCGACAGAGCTATGGTAGTGGAAAAACCGCTAAAGATAATTATTGACAATATTGCCGAGGATGAGGAATTCATATTTAGTTTAGTTAATAACCCCAATGATGCAGATTCAGATTCCCATAATGTATTTTTAAGGCGGGAAATATATATTGATGAGGGTGATTTTAGCTTGAATCCTCCGCCTAAGTATCACAGGCTTGTTGAGGGCGGCAAGATTAGGCTAAAAGGTGCATTTATCCTAACGCACAAAAAGACGGTTAAGGACGATGAGGGCAATGTGGTCTGTGTACATTGCGAGTATATTGAGGACAGTGCCTCGGGCGGCGTTAATGCAGGAATAAAGGTGCGTGGCGTCGTGCAATGGGTATCTGTAAAGGATGCGGTAGATATTGAAATTTATAAGTTTGGTTACCTTTTAACCGATGCTGTTGATGGGGTTACCGACTTTGAGGAAAGACTCAATCACAACTCCCTCGAAGTTGTGAAAGGAGTGAAGGCACAACCGTTTGCGCTGTCTGGCGAGGAGGGCAAAGCATTCCAATTTATGAGAATGGCATATTTCAAACGGGCGGGACTTTATGACGGAGTGCCAAGGTTTTACGAGATTGTGGCGCTAAAGGACAGCTTTAACAAGTAAAATTATGGTAAAATCTTTGTAATATAGCACAGAAATACAAAATAATTTATTAATTTATAAAAAGCTATTGTTTTTTTCGTAATTAAATATTATAATGTATAACATATAGATTTATCGAGATTGGCGGTTAACCCCGCTTGCTATTTAAGGAGAATGGGTTTATGGCAAAATGTGCAAACTGCGGCGAAATGAATCCCGATAACGCCAGCTTTTGTTTGAGTTGCGGCAAGGCTATGGGTAACCAACAACCTTCCCCCGCCGAAATCGCAATGGAAAATGCGAAAAAAGAATTTGACAAAGACGCTCGTGCTAATTTGGACAGGTCAAAAATTACATATGTCTGCGAGTTGTGCGGTACTATTAACAAAATAGATAGCCCACGCTGTGTTCGCTGTGGCAAGCCCCGTCCAAGGAGCGAGTTTATTGCTGCCCTCAAAGGTATTAAAAATGCCCGTGAGGAACAGGTGGCAGCTCCCGCAGAGGAAGCTGTTGCCGCAGTAGTCCCCGAACCTCAAGCTCCCATAGAGGAAGTTCCCGAGGTTCAAGAGGAAAAGCAGCAAACGGTCTATCGTTACGAGCCTGCGCAGTCTGCACCCGTGCAAAATCCGCAGGTAATTCAGCCGCTAGTAATAGTTCCGTATGTAAATGCGGCAGAAAAATTGTGGCAATACAATCCCCGCCAAATGTACCGCTTTGAACCGTACACCGAGGCGGAAAAATTGAATGCGCAGGGCGGCTTGCAAGAAAACGGCGATAAGTCACTTGATGAGCTTATCTCTTTGCGCAATCAAGAGTTCAAAGCAGACGGTCAGCAAGCTCAGCCAAAGGTTGCACGCCCCAAAAGCACCAAAAAAGTGCGTGTTGCGGCTGTGTTCTCACTTTTGTTTTCTATTCTTTTTATAGCCTCATTGTTTTTAGTTCCATTTTCTAAAAATTCCGACTTGTTAGCATATGCCCAAAAATTTGGGGGCTTAGAAGTTTTTAAGTTTTTGTTCGTTTGTATCAGTGGCGCATTTGGTATTGAGTTGGGCATAACTTCCACCTTTACATATAACGGCTTTGTAGATTTCTTGCTCCCCGTAGGATATTGGGTAGCAGGTATATTTGCGCTAATCATCGCTATTAGAAGTAT
>JBAZCO010000150.1:0-3550 GCA_041654915.1 Clostridia bacterium
CATATGGCAATTGCCCCGTGGCAAGTTTATCTATGCACAATCCGCCAAGATGACCCTTTAGTGAGGGAAAAGTCGGATGCGCTGTATAAAGATTTGACAGCCGCAGGGATAGAGGTATTGTATGATGACAGAGATGCCTCACCCGGCTTTAAGTTTTCCGACTGCGACCTTATGGGTATACCTATTAGAGTGGTGGTAAGCCCTCGCTCTCTAGCCGCAGGCACAGTGGAGGTACAGCTTAGGGACGGCTCACTTAAAGAAAATATACCTTACGCCCAAAGTATAAAAAGACTGCAAGAGATAGTAGACCAAGCAATTAATAAATGACTTAAAAGTTTGCCGAGTAAGCCCTAAAAAATTGCGGTAAACCAAGGGGATAGCCTAAAGCTATGAGAAAGCTGTTTGCAATATTATTAATATTTTTAACCGCAATGGCGCTCACCGCTTGCAATGACGACCCGCCGGTTGTCAAGCAACCGAACGACGACCCATTTATTACCCCGGGGTTTATTCAAGGTGAAACCAATTCGGCAGATATGATAATGGATTTGGTATACAGTGCATTCAATACGCTAAAGCCGCTCACCACCGATGATAAAAATAAAACCAATGTATCGCTTTTAGCAGAGGCGGAGATAAATTTGAACGGTGTAAGTTTTTTGGCGGAATTTAAGCTAAACTATTCCCCTAGCTTGCCGAACGATATCACTTTTAACCTTGAGCTTTTTACCGATAATACAAAGACGGTGCTAATAGGCATATATTATTATGGCACAAAGCATAATACGGATATGTATCTTAGCCTTAATGATAAAAAAATCAAGGTCACAATACCTAAAGATAAGCCTGAAGACCCGCTTTTCCCCATAAATATAGAAAATACACTTTCCACCGAGTTGCACACGGCGCTCACTATGATTTTGACAATAGACGGAGATATCCGCTATGAGTACAGCACTTTTTCCGGCGGCAGAACCCGCCACTATCTGTGCCGAATAGATGTTCCCGAAAGTTTAAAAAAGATTATTAGTTTAAGCAACCGCTTTGGGCAAGATATTACCGACCTAAACTTTTTGATGCAGAACTTGCTAGGCGTTACCGCCAATGATATATTAAACGACCGTGTGCCTGCGACATTTTTGGAGCTTGAATTTGCAACAAAGGGCGGCAGCCAAAGCGCATTTGGCAATGGTGTGCTGTCTTATGTAAATATGAATATCGATGTGGCGGCAAGCGCAAATGTAAATACGGTATTTATGGGAGAGGCATACACGGCGGAAATCAATGTGAAAAAATTAGAAGTTAGCCGTTCGCTGTTTGGCGATTTAAAAAACAAGTCCGAACTTTCCGACTATGCCGAATACACCAACAAGGCTTTTAGATTTGAGGCGGAAGTCCTGTACGGAGTACCGCAAAAACAATATTTATTAACCCTAGATTTTCACCTTGACGGCGAGGATTCTTATAAAGATAAGATTGCCGCCTACCTAAAAGACAAGGAGAGCGGAAAAAATAAGCTCACCTTATTTTATCAAAACAATATTATGTATTTGAATGTGCTAGGCGACGACGGAATAAAGCGAGGCTCAAGCTTCAATTTGGTGCTGTCCGACTTTTTGGAGCAACTTGAACTTCACGACGAGGAAACCGTAAGTGCAGACTATATGAAAATTATTGTATATATACTTGGCGCAATCCGCATAGAGGATGATATGCAGTTTTCATATACGGTTATTGCAAAAAACTTGTTTACTATAACCAACCTCAACGCCCAGCAACTAATTGATATGCTGGATGCGGCATCCGATGATGATATAAAAAGTATACTTGAAAACAGCGACTTTGGGATAAACAAACTTACAAACCTTATGTTTAACTTGAAATTAGATTTGCAGTCGGACTTTATAAAATATTTGGACGAAGTGTATATCCCGCAGGATAAAGGTACGCTTTAAGAGCGGATTAGCCAATAGATAACACTCTATAAACAATAAGACAACAAAAATGCGCCCTCTAGGGCGCATTTATAGTTTATTAGCAACCTTTTTTGGTTAATTGTATTTTTTTACTGCTTTAGTCACTTAATAGCGCAGTCATATCATAAATGCCAGGGGCTTTGCCTGCTAAAAACAGGGCGGCGGATATTGCGCCCAAGGCAAAAACCGTCTTGCTTTCTGCCTCGTGCTTGATTGTTATCACTTCGTTATCCAAAATAAACATCACTTCGTGCTTGCCTACAATAGAGCCGCCACGCACGGCATGTATGCCAATTTCCGTTGCCTTTCTTTTGCCAACAATACCATCTCTGCCGTATACGGGAGTTTTGTTGCCGCTGCCTTTTTGCACGGCATCTAGCAGCATTAGCGCTGTGCCGGACGGAGCGTCTATCTTTTGGTTGTGGTGCGCCTCTATTATTTCTATATCCGCTTTGTCCCCAAGCATAGCGGATGTAAGGCGAACAAGTTTGGATATTATGTTTACCCCAAGCGACATATTGCCCGAATAAAATAGGGGTAATTTATCTGCAAAAGAATTTATGTAGTTAATTTCCTCCGCATTGTAGCCTGTGGTAGCGAGTACGCAAGCTATGTTTTTTTCAAGGGCAAAGGGAAGAATTTGACCTATCGCCTCTTTTACCGAAAAGTCAATAATGCAATCAATATCTAAGTTAGCCGCTTGGGTGATATCCTTAAAGACGGGAATGCTAAAATCAGATGGATTTGCAAACTTGTCCACCCCGCAAACAGCTTTTGCTTGAGGGTTGGAGGAGAGAGCGTTATAAACCGCCCGTCCCATTTTTCCGCTAATACCGTGTATGAGAATATTCATTTTTTTATACCTTTATGCCAAATGCGGCAAGCTCATTTTTCAGCATATCTTCTTTGGAAAACTTTGTGAGCGGCAAGCGCATATAGTCATCTTTTATAATTTTCATTAACCGTGCCGCACATTTAACAGGTATGGGGTTAACCTCTGAAAACAGCGCTTTAATAAGCGGATTTGCCTTGAACTGCATACTGCGTGACAGTTCGGTATCGCCTTCAAGAAAAGAGGACACCATTTTTACCATATAGTCGGGTATAATGTTTGATGCCACGCTTATCACACCAATGCCGCCAAGGGCAAGAATAGGGTAAACCAATCCATCGTCACCGCTGTATAAGTCAAGCTTGCCTTGTGTCAATGCGGCAACTTCCATAAACTGATTGATGTTGCCAGACGCCTCTTTTATGGCGGTGATATTTTTGTGGGCGGAAAGCTCTAATGCTGTTTCTGCATTAATATTGACCCCTGTCCTTGATGGAACATTATACATTATTACGGGGATATTTACCGCATCGGCTATGGCGGTGTAGTGCCCAATAATACCTTTTTGTGTACATTTATTATAGTAGGGGGTCACTGCTAAAATCGCATCTGCGCCAAGCTCCTCCGCCTCTATTGCGTACTCTACTGCGGTGTAGGTATTGTTGCTGCCTGCGCCAAGAACAACAGGTACTTTGCCGTCCGCCTTTTTGATTGCATAGGCTGCAACTGCCGTCCTTTCCCG
>JBAZCO010000151.1:0-3543 GCA_041654915.1 Clostridia bacterium
TCATTTTCTGTTAACGCTAATTCCGAACCGCCACAAAGCATACCGTCAGAGGACACTCCTCTAAGCGCTCCCCTAGTGATAGTTTGCCCCGAGGGAAGTAAAGCTCCGTCCAAAGCAACGGGAACTAGGTCGCCAATTTTAATATTGGTAGCTCCTGTTACTATTTGGAGTAAACCTTTTTCACCCGCATCAATTTTACAAACTTGCAATCTGTCTGCATTGGGGTGTTGCTCTAGCGAAAGTATTTTGCCCACCGCAACATTTTCAATTTTTGCAGATAGGTCGACTACTCCCTCAATTTCAAACCCGCAAGAGATAAGCTTGTCGGAAAGCTCCCCTATTGTTAAATCATCTATATCTACATATTCTTTTAGCCAATTGAGTGGTATTAGCATATATTTTTCTCCTTTTTCCTAATATAGTTGGGCATTATGCTTTGTGCAAGCTTAAAACTTTTAGTGATTTATGCCTTAATTTTGAATTGATTAATATATTATTCTATCTAAATTGTTTTAGATAGCGGACATCGTTGTCGAACAAAAGGCGCATATCGGGAATACCGTACTTAACCATAGCCGCCCTTTCCACACCTAACCCAAAGGCAAAGCCCGAGTATTTTTTGCTGTCTATACCGCAATGCTCTAGAACAGCGGGATTGACCACCCCTGCCCCTAGCAACTCCAGCCAGCCTGTATTTTTGCAGATGCGGCAACCCGCTCCGTCACACACGGGGCAACTTAAATCTACCTCTACACTTGGCTCTGTAAATGGAAAGTGCGAGGGGCGGAATCGTGTCCTAGTATTTGATGAGAAAAATGCCTTTGCAAAAGCGTCCAATACCCCTTTGAGGTCGCTCAAAGTAATATTTTCGTCAATAACTAGCCCCTCAATTTGTTGGAACATAGGGCTGTGGGTGGCATCATCATCCGGGCGATACACTTTGCCTGGACAAATAATGCGTATGGGCGGCTTTTCGCTTTCCATAACATGCACTTGCACGGCAGAGGTCTGTGTGCGGAGCAGCAACTCATTGGTTACATAAAAAGTATCGGTTGCGTCCCGTGAGGGGTGGTCTTGGGGGATATTGAGTGCGGTAAAGTTATAGCGTTCAAACTCTATTTCCGGACCGTCCTTTACCGAAAAGCCCATTCCCAAAAATATATCTGTTATATCGTTTTTTACCAAAGTTAAAGGATGCAAAGCGCCCAAAGCGGGCTTTTTTGTTGATAAGGTAACATCCAGCGCCTCACGCTTTATACGCTCGTCACGCTCTGCGGCTTTGATAATATTAGCTTTTTCCTCTATAATACTATCTATAAAAACCCGTGTTTCGTTAAGTTTTTTGCCTGCGGCGGGCTTGTCTTGCGGGGCAACATCTTTCAAGGACTTTAGCAAGGCAGTAATCTCCCCGTTTTTACCTAAATACTTTACTTTTATCTCGGTTAAGGTAGTGGAGTCGCCCGCATTATCTACGGCATATTGCGCCTCGGATATTATCCGTTGGGTTTTTTCATTAAACATAAATCAAGAGTTCTCCGATATTTATTTTCAGCTTGAATAATCATATCATTTAATTATTTCAATTGAATAATTATATCATTATAAACGCTTCAATGCAACTTTATAAAATACCTTAAACAATAATTAAATAAAATAAACTATATAAAAACAATGTGCCTTGCAAAAACAGCGGCATTTTAGGTGCTTTAGGGCAATAAATCAAAAATATTATCTTCGGTAAATCCTGTGATATAGCTATCTGGCACACGCCCTAGTATTATATCCTCGGCAAGAATTATATCGGTAAAAATTGTGAGGTTGCTTGTCTTTGCGGGGATAAGGATGTTGATTTTAGTAGTTAATCTTAACACAAGGCGGTGAATTGTTTGATTTATACCCTCGTTGTAAAAGTAGGAATTCCAAACCGCCTCGGTAGTGCCAACAAGCACAATGTTAATATTAATTGCAGGTCCGTATTCGGCAAGAATAGAACTGCCGCTAAAAGCGCCCAATGGAATTTCGATTGCTCTGTTTTGCAAGTCGTTGAGTTGGCGCTGTATTTCTGCTTGTGCAAAGAGATACATATTGTTAATAGCGGCGGTATTTGCAGAAACTAATACAATTTCCCCCTCGCTATTGGCTTGATAAGTATAAAACTTGCCGTAAAAGCCCTCAAACTTTCTTATATTGTCCGCCGCTTTATTAATTGTGTTCATCACAAGCGCCTTGGCTTTTGCTTCGGAAATATTGAGAACTAAGGGATAAGCAACGGTAAAAAAATAGACTACCAAAAGCAAGAGAACTAATAAAAAAGCCCCTGCCTTTATGTATTTTTTAATTTTTTTCTTTGTAGTGACAACAAACATATATATAAAATATATGCTAATTTAATTAAAATGTTGCGATTAATTTATAATTATTGCTTTTTTATAGTTGGAGGTAGCTCTTTGTAGTTTATGATATATTTATTTTATTAGTTATCAAGTAAGGCTTGGTAGGCGCTTTTCATATAAATAGCATCCTCGGCTTGTGTGCCGTCTGATTCGCAAATAATATATGGGTTTAAACTATAACGAATTAGCGCCTCTGCAAGCGGCTCAAAATCAGGTCCGTATTCCCTGTCGGCAAATGTGAGGTGGCGGATTTCGCCCTTTGCGCCGTATTGTATCTTGCTAAAGTGTATGTGCATATTTTCAACCTTGGTTCTTGGCAGATTATCCAATAATTTTTGCAATATAGTATTATAAGTTAAGGGGTTTTTTAGAATACCTTGCTCTCTTGCATTGATATGTCCAAAATCTACACACGGTATAAAGCTATCCGATAGCGATACAAACTCTATAACCTCATCCAGCGTTCCCATTTGCCCCAATTTACCCATAGTTTCTATACACACTTTGGCATCTTGCATATTTAAATCTATAAGCGCATCTCTTAGCAGCCCAAAATTATTTAAGGCAAGGCGCATTGCCTCCTCCCTTGTTAATTTGCCTTGGCTTGCAGGATGCACAACTACCCTATCCCCGCCCATAAGTTTAACTTTCTTTATGCTTGATGTTACATAACCAATGGATTTTAGTATCATATCGGGGTCGGCATTGCTGAAGTTGATAAAATAAGGTGCATGCACGGTTAATTCCACATTATAAGCCTTGAAAGCATTGCCAATTTCTATCGCAGTAGCATCCGTCATACGCACTCCACGCCCAAAGGAATACTCAAATGCATCTATACCTCTATCGGCGCACCATTTTGCCGCCTGAACGGTGGAAGTAAACCCTTCGTCATAAAAGCTGTTGGAATTGCCAGCAACGCCAAACTTAACCATTCTTTGCCTCCTCAATATCCATTGATATTTGTTCTATTAATGCCTCTTTTGAGTTAAATTTAATCATTTCCCGCATCCAATTTAAAAATCCTACGGTGATTATATTGTCATAGAGATTGCCGCTAAAGCCGATAATCAGAGTTTCTACGCTAAAAACGGATGATTCAAATGTGGGTTGCCCTCCCACACTTGTAACAGAATCATATCTTTTCCCG
>JBAZCO010000152.1:0-3492 GCA_041654915.1 Clostridia bacterium
GCAGGCTGTGATGTGCCGTTGCCCAACGGGGAAAGAGCGGTATCTACAATATCTGCGCCCGCCTCTATTGCCTTGAGGTAAGTCATATCTCCCGTGCCTGATGTGTTGTGCGTATGCACATGAACAAGGGTATCGGGAAGTTTGGATTTTATAGCTTTTACCAAAGTGTATGCGTCATATGGCAGTAAAAGATTTGCCATATCTTTTATACAAATAATATCTGCGCCCATTTTCTTTAGTTTGACAGCAAGGTCTACAAAATATTCTATGCTATGCACAGGGCTTGTGGTGTAACTCAAGGCAACTTCGCATATTCCCTTGTATTTGTTTACCGACCTAATTGCTTGTTCTAGGTTGCGGGTATCGTTTAGCGCATCAAACATTCTAACGATATCTATACCGTTTTCAATTGCTTTGCGTACAAACATATCGACAACATCGTCGGCATAATTTTTATAACCCAATAAGTTTTGCCCACGGAGCAGCATTTGCAGTTTGGTTTTTGGCATAGCCTCTTTCAAACTGCGCAGTCTTTCCCACGGGTCTTCGTTTAAAAATCTTAAACAACTATCAAATGTAGCTCCCCCCCAACACTCCAAAGAATGATAGCCAATATTGTCAAGCTGCTCGGCTATGGGCAGCATTTCGGATGTTCTCATACGGGTTGCCGCCTGCGATTGGTGCGCATCCCTTAAGATAGTTTCAGTTATCAGCACTTTTTTTGCCATATTATTTTCCCCTAATTTATAACGGCGATAACATCGCCAGAGTTAACATTTTGCCCTTGGAGAACGGCATAGGCGATTATACCTTCGGCATTTGCCACAATGTCGTTTTCCATTTTCATTGCCTCTAGGACAACAACAACTTCACCTTTTTTTACCGATGCGCCCTCTTTGGCAACTATTTTTACTATTGTACCGGGCATTGGGCTAGAAAGATTGACTCCGCCCTCGGGAAGTGTTGACTTAGCAGGTGCGGCAGGCGCAATGGGAGCGGCTGGTGCGGCAACAGGTGCAGCGGCTACAATAGGTGTGGCAGGCGCAACAGGTGCGGGGGCAGGCATTCTTGCTACCGGAGGCGCAAAAGCGCCGGAAACTTCTTCTATTTCTACTTGATATTGGTTACCGTTTACGGTTACATTGAATCTACGCATTATTATTACCTCTCTATGCTTTTTTTATCGATTTTACTATGAATTTAGCTTTTGGCACATTGTTAGCGCCCAAACTATTGTTATTTAAATTGCCGTCTAACATACAGCTAATAGCCGTTGTTATTGCCGCCACGGTTGCAGGGTCTATTCCACTTGAATTAGGCGGAGCGGGAATATTTACTTCGGCGGATGGTTTTGCTCCTCTCTTTAATTTGCTTAGCATATACAGATTGAGCAGTAATATTATTACCACAACAACCAATAAAGCTATTAATAAGTTTTGTGTTGATTCTAGCATAAATCCCTCCTCATCTTATCTTTAGCGTTAGCGCTGATGCAATGTAAGGACGCAAGAGCGCAGGTTCAATAATATTGTCTACACCGCCGTCTTTGGCGGATACAAATGGGTTGGTTTCCTCTTGTTCATACTTGCGTTTTAGTTCCTCTCTTTTTTCCAAAGCGTTATCTATGCCTACAAGCTGCTCTTTATTCAAAAAACTAATAGCGGCATCCGCCGTGAGCGGTGAGAGTTTTGCATTGGGAAATGCAAGCACATATTCATACCCCATAGCCTTACTGCAAAGAGTAGTATAAGCAAACCCAATAGCGCTACCGATAATCACGGAGATTTTTGCTATATCGCTAGATGAAACCACAGCGCACAGCTTAGCCGCAAGTTTTACAATACCGCATTCTTCGTCTTGCAAAGAGGATGTTGCTCCCTCGCTATCCACCAAATTGATAAGGGTAATGTTATATTTATTAAGAAACTTTATAAAATTTTTGATTTTTTTGATTGCTTTTTTGTCTAAAACTTTGCCGTCTACAACTACAATTCCCACGGTTACAGAATTAACAGTAGCTAAAACTGTACTTATACCCTCTGCATACCCTGCATTAACTTCTAGATACTTACCGTTATCTGCAAGAGCCAAAAGCAACTCATTTTTACTTGCGTCTGTATTTAGTGCAGCCGCCGTGCGGTTGGGGTCGTCACTGCTTACAATGATTTGTTCATTAATAAAGGGCAATAAGTAGGATAACGAAGTGCGAAGTTCGTTGGAATCTTTGTAGCTAAAAGAGGCAAGCCCGCTTGTGTTGGAGTGCATAGTAACACCCAAAACATCGACGGCCTTTTTGTCGTGTCCTGCCTTTGCCGAAACAGAGGCGGGGGGAGAAAGGCTAAGAGAGCCATTCTCGCTAATAAATATGCAGTCCGACAGACCCGCATAAACGGACATCAACCCCGTTGCCGTGCCATTAATTACGGCTATATGAGTTGAGGTTTTTCTTAATTTATTGATAGTTCCTATCAATTCGGCAAATGCGTCCAGTGCAGTAAGCCCTTCGCCAATGCGAACCCCAGCGCTATCTATTATGGAGATTAGCGGGAGATTGTCCCCCAAAGCTCGCTTTGCAATTTTTAATATTTTTTTAGCGTGAGCATACCCCAAACTTCCCCCAAGCACTTCGGGGTTTTGGATAGCTATGCAAACGGGATGCCCGTCTATTGCGCCATAGCCGGTAACAACGCCCTCTCCAAAAGGAACTTCGCCATATAATGCGCTATCACCGCTTAAAAAAACATCTGTTTCCACAAATGATTGTTCATCTAATAGGTTGTTTAAAAATTCTCTTATCTTGCCAGAAGAGGCATAAAGTTTTTGTGAATTTTTTTCTAATAGGTCAAGCCCTGCCATTGAATACCTCACAAATAATTGATTGTACAAATATAATGAATCCTATCCCCAAATACAGCTTTTTAGGTAATTGAGTTTACCTAGGGTAAATTGGCAGAAAGGAAACACCTATTTTATGGTATTTTGGCATCTTTTAACCTCAAAGTGTTACTGTGGGTAAACCCAATTACCTAAAAAAATGCCTCAATCTACCACATATAGCATTATACACCAAATAACCAAAAATAGCAACCCCATTTGTTCAAAAAAACTAACTGTTTTAGGTGCGAATTCATATAAAAATTTTCTGCGTGAAAACTAAAAGTGCATACAAAAAAACAAGCCCTGTTTGTTAATGAATTTATTGCATTTCAACACTAAAAAATAGCATTATATTAAGCTAATAGCAAAAAACTAAAACTCTATTTTCTTTCAACATATTAAAGCCAAAATTAAAAGCAAAAAGCCTAGCAATAGCGTATTTTTAAGCTAAGAGTTACTCTTATAGAGTTACTTATAGAGTTACTTCTAAAAAGTTATATGTTATAAAAATTATTGAACTTGCAAATATCGGCTGTATATTTGCAGTACTTTTCTTTAAGGAGTGAAAAACTTAAAACTATATTTTCTTTATAACATATTAACAAAACTAAAAGC
>JBAZCO010000153.1:0-3382 GCA_041654915.1 Clostridia bacterium
ACATATAATATGGAGGTATTATGAAGGCAAACAAAAAGAAAATCATTGTGTTAGTTTCAATGATATTACTCTTAGTGGCGACGGGGGTACTCAATTACTTCCTTACCACAAAGAATAACGACCCGATAGGCGGCGATGATACGGTTACTCCCACTTTTTTCCCGCAGTATCGTTTAGACAGGGAGGTCATAAGAGGGCAAGAAATCGATATTCTTGACGATATAATTGCTTCGGCAACCTCAACGGAGGAGGCAATCGCTACCGCAGAGGGAATGAAGTTGAATATTGTCAAGTCGATGGAAACAGAACTCATTTTGGAAAATTTGATTAAATCAAAGGGGTTTGAGGATGCTATTGTAACAATCAGTACGGAAAATGTAAATGTTGTAGTAAAAAAGGGTGACCTGACGCTAGAGGAGTCTGCGCAAATTCTAGACATCATTGTAAAGGAAACCGACTACACGGCAGCGGATGTAATAATAACTCCATATGTATAAATAGGCTTTTAAATACTTACATTGCCGTATTAAAAAAATAGAGCTTGCATTATATACAATGCGAGCTTTATTTTGTTTTAAGTAATTATACAAGCTTATCCTTGCAAACATTGCGGCGTTTGTGCTATAATTTTTGTAAGGAAAAAATTATGGCTACTGACTTAAAACCACAAGTAATAACTAGATATTCTAGCATTATAGCATCCATAGCCAATAGCGCTATAACCAAAACTGAGGGTTTATCCCTCGAACTTGGGTTGGTAAAATATAAATTTGGGCTAAGTACCCTTAAAGACCGCAATGTTATGGTATATATTGATGGCGAAAATGTCATTATAGATATGTATGTTAATGTTGCTTTTGGGTATAGTGTGCCAGAGGTGGTATGCCAACTGCAAGAAAAAATCAAGCGAGAAGTCGAGGAAAGCACACGCTTTATCATTAGTAAAATCAATGTCCATGTGGCAAATGTATCATTTAATTAAGGCAATATGCTAAGCAGAAAAAAAGCCCGAGATTTTGTATATAAACTTATTTATGAGTACCTTTTTTTGGGGCAAATCAACGAGAAATCCCTATCAATTTTCACAAGCGCAAATATCGCAGAAGAAGACCTCAAGTATGTTAAAAATGTCTATTACGGCGTAGTTAACAAGTATGACGAGCTTATTGCAATTATAGAAGGGTATGCTGGTAAGTTTCCTGTGTCCCGTATTTTTAGGCTAGATTTAGCGGCGCTGCTGCTTGCCGTTTACGAGATGAAATATATGCCCGATATCCCTATGTCCGTATCCATAAGCGAGGCGGTAGCGCTAGTAAAGGAGTATTCCACCGAAAAAAGTAACCAATATGTAAATGGTATACTTTCTTCTGTATATAAAAATCTTAACACAAGCGAATAAAAAGGGGGATATTATGCAGATAATAGACGGTAAACTTGTTGCCAAGACTGTTAGAGAAAAACTAAAGGTGGCGATAGAAAACAGTGTTGCCCGTTTTGGCGCACCCATAGGTCTTGCGGTAATTATTGCGGGCGACAACCCTGCAAGCAAGGTTTATGTTAAAAACAAGGCTAAAGCCGCCGAGGAGCTTGGCATAGCGTCCTATATTTACGAACTGCCCGAACTGACCACTCAAGACGGGATTTTTCACTTAATAGATAAACTAAATGCAGATAGGGCGGTAAACGGCATTCTCGTTCAACTTCCGCTACCCTCTCATCTAGACGAAAAAACTATACTTCGCAGGATAGACCCCGCTAAAGATGTAGACGGCTTTAGTCCCTACCAAGCGGGGCGGCTTGCTATTGGAGAAGAAGGGCTTGTTGCCTGTACTCCCGCAGGTGTTATGGAGCTATTCAAATATTATGATATCAATTTGCGGGGGGCAAACGCAGTAATTGTAGGTCGCTCTAATATTGTAGGTAAGCCTATGTTCCATTTGTTGTTGCAAGCAGATGCAACGGTAACCGTGTGCCACACCAAAACAAAAGATTTAGCATCAATCACATCTCAAGCAGATATTTTGATTGCCGCAGTGGGTCGGGCAAATATGATTACCGCTAATATGGTAAAAGAGGGCGCAGTGGTTATTGATGTGGGCATTAATCGCACGGCAAGCGGTTTGGTTGGCGATGTTGACTTTGAGTCAGTCGCTCCCAAATGCTCTTACATAACCCCTGTACCCGGCGGAGTTGGACCTATGACAATCGCAATGCTTATGTCCAACACACTCAAAGCATACAAAGAGCAAAATGTCTGAAATCAAATATTTAACTGTAACCGAGCTTAACTTTTATTTAAATAATGTTGTCGCCCGTGAGGAATTGCTTAGGGGCATATTGATTATGGGAGAGGTATCGGGCATAAGCGCAAAGGGCGAAAGCCTTTTTTTTACTGTAAAAGATGACGGGGCGCAACTATCGGCGGTATGTTTTTCTTATAAAAAAACCTATACCCCAACCAACGGCGAAAGGGTGCTGTTAAGAGGCTCTCCCGATTTTTATCAAAAGGGCGGACGGCTAAACTTTATTGTCGCAAGTATACAACCTTTTGGCGTAGGGCAATTACACCTAGAGCTAGAAAAACTCAAAGAAAAGCTGCAAAAAGAGGGGTTATTTGATGAAAAACACAAAAAACCACTCCCTTTATACCCCAAAAGTATTGCAGTAGTCACAAGTCTTTCCGGTGCGGTAGTCCGTGACATTATCTCCACGGTTAGGCGCTATAACACATTTATAGATATTACTATAATAGATGTCCGAGTTCAAGGCGAGGGGGCGGCAAGCGAAATAATTAACGGGATAAGAAGAGCGGATGCGTCCGACGCAGATGTGATTATCCTTGCAAGAGGGGGCGGCTCATTTGAGGACTTGCTGCCCTTTAGTGATGAGCGGGTTGTGCGTGCTATATTTGCTGCAAACACGCCGATTATTTCGGCGGTGGGGCATGAAACAGACTTTAGCATAGCAGATTTTGTTGCCGACCAGCGTGCGCTCACTCCAACCGCAGGAGCGGAACTTGTTGCATATGATTCAACTGCACTAATTAAAAACATATATCGTATGACAGCGGCGGCAGGGGAGCGCCTCGGGTATAAATTAGATGCGCTGCACTCAAAAGGCGAGAGATTAGCCAAGGATATCTATTATATTTGCCGTGATAAGTTTATGTTTTGGGAGAGAAATGTGCTTGCTCTTGCCAAAACAGCGGGAGCGCTTACTGCAGAAAAAATATTTTTGCGTGAGCGCCAAGCCGAACTGCTTTTGGCAAAGCTATCTGCCCTTAATCCCGCCGAAGTGCTACAAAAAGGGTATTTTAAGGTGATAAAGGAAGGTAAAAATATACAAAGCGTGTCCGAATTGCATATTGGAGATGAATTTTTAT
>JBAZCO010000154.1:0-3373 GCA_041654915.1 Clostridia bacterium
TGTTACCTCGTATCTTCTTGTTGCTTTAAGCTTGCCTTTTTGCGTATGACATAGTTTGGCGTGCTAATTATAGCCCTACTGTTACCCTAACTGCCATTAACTTGCCCTTGGGGCATATCGCAAGCGCCATTAGGGACTCCAAGTCCCGCATTAAGGTATTCGTCATTAAAGCCGCCGTTATAATTTAGTTTAAACTGTTCAAGCGACATAGGTTCGCCATTAAAAATATGTTTGCTGGCAACTGCAATTAACTCAACACCCCTCTCTGCTGCAAGCTCTAGCATTTCGGGGAAGGTATGATTTACCATATCACAGTTTTCCTCGTGATATATTGCTTTGTAGGGCTTTTTTTGCATATTAAGGTAGTCATAGCGGTTGTCTAGGGCAAGTGGTCTTAGCGCCGATAACAGCAAGTGTTCCGCCTTGATATATCTATCTACTTGTTTAACAAAGAAAAATCTTAGTCTGCCATTTTTTTGTCTTTGGCAGATGAGCATCATAAGCTTGAAAAAAAACATAGACCTTTTTATATCTTTCTCTGTGAGAATAAGACCAAAAATATCCTTGTTTATCTCAAGAAAAAACTTGGAAACAAGCTTGCGCCGCTTTCTGCCGCCTTTAAAACGGTGAAAACTATTTGCCTTTTTGCCCTGCATAAGATGATTTGCCACATAGACATCCATTTCTGTTTCGACTATTGTATGCAGACAGTTTATTAGTTTGGGGTCGTACTTATTTTTAAGATTTTCTGTATAGTAATAAACATAGGGGTGAACCGTGGTATCCGCAGCGTAGTGAGTGAGAAACCCCAAAAAATACGCATACATTGCATAATCGTCATTGTTGCGGTATAGGTACTCGGCGGCGGCAAACAGCCCTGCATACACAAACTCGTTATGCAGTTTTTCGCCGGCATCCCGCTTTAGTGGCTCTTTGTCCAACATCAATCCCATTATGATATCTGGTCCAAGCGCTCCTAAGGCGTATTCCTTTTTATAATTGGCGACAATTCTTTTAGTATTATCGTCCAATCTGTCAAATATTCTTTCACTAATATAATAATGGGTGAGTGCGTTGGGCATAATTATCCTTATAGATTAAACTCTAAAAACAGATTTAAAGGAAATTGTTGTACATTTTTGCATATATTCCCAATTTCCTTTAATCTATATTATCATATTTGCACGCAATAAAGCAATAAATAACTATTAGTAACTTAAAACTTTTACTCGTCCCTATTTGGCTAAAATATGTATATTACATTTGTCTGCCCACCCGCAGCGCATACATTAGCGCTATTCATCCTTGATATTTTTATAATAAAGCACAGGATTTCTTGCCGCACGCACCTCGTCCGGACGACTAACCGTAGTGGTATGCGGAGCGTTTTTCAAACTTGCTGGCTCGGTGTACGCCTTGTTATAAAGCTCCAACAACACGGCGGCGGCACGGTCTATTGTTTCCTTTCCCTCTGTTTCCGTAGGTTCAAACATCAGCGCCTCCGACACTATGAGCGGAAAATACATTGTAGGCGGATGTATACCATAATCAATCATAGCTTTTGCTATATCCATAGCGGTAACACCCGTTTCTGCCTTGAGTTTTTGCAGACTTACCACGAATTCGTGCATACAATAGCGTCCCTTTTCCGTTGGATAACTGTCCTCTAATAATGCTTTCATATAGTTAGCATTTAGCACAGCGGTTTCTGCCGATTTTTTTATCCCTTCCCCTCCCAATGTGATTATGTAGGACAACGCCTTTAAATAAACACCAAAGTTACCGTAATGTGAGGAAATTTTGCCAATACCCTTATCTATGCTTTTAAAACTGTATCCCTTCTTATTCTTTACAACCACGGGTGTGGGCAGGTATGGGGCAAGGCTCTTTTTGCATCCAACGGGACCCGACCCCGGTCCGCCCCCGCCGTGAGGTGTGGCAAATGTTTTGTGCAGGTTGAGATGCACAACATCAAAGCCCATATCTCCCGGGCGCACTATGCCCATGATAGCGTTTAGGTTAGCGCCGTCATAGTATAACAGCCCTCCCGCATCGTGAACGATTTGGCTGATTTCGCATATATTTTTCTCAAACAGCCCAAGGGTTGTAGGGTTGGTTAGCATAAGTGCGGCGGTGTCCTCGCCAACTGCCGCCCTTAACGCATCAAGGTCTACCCCTTTTTCCTCGTTGCTTGGCACATTTACCACCTTGAATCCCGCAAAAGCCGCACTGGCAGGATTAGTGCCGTGGGCGCTGTCGGGAACAATGACTTTGTCACGCTTAACATCTCCCCTTGCCTTGTGGTAAGCCGCTATTAGCAACAGCCCCGCATACTCGCCGTGCGCCCCCGCCGCAGGCTGCAATGAAAACGCATCCATGCCCGTTATTTCGGCAAGAGATTTATCCAACATATACATAGCTTGCAATGCGCCTTGCGCTGTGGACTCGGGTTGCAAGGGATGCAAGCCTGTAAACCTAGCATCCGATACCACTTCCTCATTTAGCTTAGGGTTGTACTTCATTGTGCAAGAGCCAAGCGGATAAAAGCCGTTATCCACCCCAAAGGCGTTGCGGGATAGCTCGGTATAGTGCCGCACCGCATCAATTTCCGACACTTCGGGGAGCGGCAAATTGTTCCTAAGATATTTGGATGGCAAAGCATACTCTTTGGTTGACGGTTTCTTTACTCTAACTGCACGCAGTCCCTGTTTGGATTTTTCAAAAATAAGTTTCATAGCGCCCCCTTATTATCTCGCCAACAAGGTCGATATCCTCTTTTTTTACCAACTCTGTCATACACCAAAGAATGTCGCTTTCGTTTAAGGGAAGTCCTGCTAACACGCCTTTCTCCTCAAGCGCCAAACAAATCTCGTAAGATTTATTGGGGGTGACTGTAACAAACTCATGGAAAAATTCGCCCTTGTACTTTAGGCTCACACCCTTTATTTTGCTCCACTCCTCTGCCGCATAATGCGCAAGGGATAGGCAAGCGCTAGCTACTTCTTTTAGCCCTTCCCGCCCCATCACAGTCATATAAATAGCGGCGGTGAGCGCACAATGGGCTTGATTACTGCAAATGTTGGATGCCGCTTTCTCCCGCCGTATATGCTGCTCCCTTGCCTGCAAGGTAAGCACATAGGCGGTATTGCCGTTTTTATCCTCTGTTTCGCCCACAATGCGCCCGGGCAGCCTTCGCACTTCACGCTGTGTACAACTCATAAACCCAAGATAAGGACCGCCAAAATTCATATGTAATCCAAGGGGTTGCCCCTCTCCCACAGCGATATCTGCCCCGCACTCCGCAGGGGACTTTAGCAAAGCGGCGGCAATGGGATTTACCCCCATTATTAGTTTTGCGTTACCCAAATGCACA
>JBAZCO010000155.1:0-3264 GCA_041654915.1 Clostridia bacterium
AAACAAGCCGCTGCTCATTGCAGTTGCCGTGGGAGTGCTTGCCTTTGGGCGATATATGGTGCAAGGTGCTATTTCCTATGCGGCAGACTATGTGTTTGTAGCAGACGGATTTTTAAAAAATAATATCGTACTTATTTGTTCGGGGCTGGTTGGGATAGGAATGTTTCCCGCAATGGTGCTTATGCCCGCTCTTTTCAAGCGATATAATTTTAAGCAGATTGTAATTGGCGCAGGATGCTTTTCCTTTATCATAGGGGTAATATTCTTTTTTACTTCGTACTTCACGGGCTATAATGCGTGGGTAGCACTGCCGTTCTTATTCCTTTCGGGTGTACCGCTAGGGATTTTTAATGTTATCACCTATGCGATTATTGCCGACAGCATAGACTACCTGGAGTGGAAAACAGGCAAGCGAGCCGAGGGTTTATCGTTTTCCACCCAAACTTTTATGAACCAACTAGGAGCGGCGATTTCCGCAGGCTTGATTCCTCTGATACTAGAGATAGTGCGCTACAACAAGCCGATAAACGATGAGCTCCAACCGCAGACAGACGGCGCAAAGTTGGCAATCTTTATTATGATAACGCTAATACCCGGCATATCTCTTTTGATATCGGTGATTCCTATGTTAAAATATGATTATGTGGGCGAATACAAAGAGCGTATTCTTGCCGAACTAAAGGAGCGCAATTTACATACCCAATGTGATGCGCCTATGGAATAGCGATTTCTAAGTTTGGGAGCGCAAAGGACAAGAATGACAATTTTTATAGAAAACAGACAGGAGGTTATTTAGTTATGTTTATCTACCCTAAGTTTGATAAGGACGGGAAACAGGTAATAACAAGGACAGAGGGGAAAACAGCGTCGATGCTGCAAAACATCACCGTTTATCGGTTAAAAAAAGGAGAGTCCATAGAGCTTATAGAGCCAGATATGGAGAGCGCAATACTTTTGGTATACGGCGAAATTACCTACTATTACGAAGATGAAAAGGCACACGCAAAGCGTGAAGGGATATTTGAAAAACCTACTTGCTTGCACATATCTAAAAACGAGAGTGTGGGCATAGAGGCGCATTTGGATAGCGAAATACTTGTGCAGAGTACCCCAAACGAAAGAAATTTTACATCCAAGCTATATCGCCCTAGTGATGTGAGGAGCTTTGTAAGTTGTGAGGGCAGGTGGGAAAACACCGCCGTGCGTGATGTTGTAACAATTTTTGATTATTCCAACGCACCCTATTCCAATATGGTTATTGGCGAAGTTTATGCAAGGCAGGGCAAGTGGTGGAGTTATATTCCTCACTCCCACCCACAACCCGAAGTTTACTATTACAAGTTTGAGCGCCCCGAAGGATTTGGCGCTTGCTTTATTGGCGACAAGGCGCACACAATAAAGGACGGCAGCGCAGGGCTGTTTGACGGCGGCTATACGCACGCACAAGTTACAGCCCCGGGGTATCCTATGTACTGCTGTTGGATGATTCGCCACCTAGACGGCAACCCGTGGGAAGAAACCCGAACGGACGACCCCCGCTATGCGTGGTTGCTGGAGCAATAATTTTTAAGGAGGATACGATGTCAAAAAGAATTAAGATGTCTGTTGGCGAGGCGGTTGTAAGGTTTTTGGACAACCAATATATAAGTTTAGACGGGGAGGAAACCAAGTTTATAGAGGGTGTTTTCACTATATTTGGACACGGTTGCGTGTTGGGAATAGGTGAGGCGCTTGCTATGACAGAGCATTCGCTCAAGGTATATCAAGGAAAAAATGAGCAAGGTATGGCGCATGCGGCAATTTCCTATGCCAAGCAAAACAATAGGTTAAAGATTCTCCCTTGTATATCTAGCATTGGTCCGGGGGCTGCCAATATGGTAACAGCCGCCGCAACGGCTACGGTCAATAACATACCACTATTACTTTTGCCGGGTGATATATTTGCCACCCGCCGCCCCGACCCCGTATTGCAGCAAATTGAGCAGCCGAGCGACTTAACAATATCCACTAATGACGCATTCAAACCCGTGTCCAAGTTTTTTGACCGAATCAGTCGTCCCGAGATGCTAGAGAGCGCATTGCTAAACGCTATGAGAGTGTTAACCGACCCCGCCGATACGGGGGCGGCAGTGATTGCAATGCCGCAGGATGTTCAAGGTGAAGTATATAGTTTTCCCGCTTACCTTTTTAATAAAAGGGTGACAAAAATATGCCGCAGACCACCGTCTATCGAGCAGCTTGAGGATGCGGCGGCGGCAATCAAAAAATCAAAATTTCCGCTAATTATAGTGGGCGGCGGCGTCAGATATTCGGGAGCGGGCGATGTAGTGGGTGACTTTTCTTTGCGCTGCAACATCCCCCTTGCCGAAACTCAAGCGGGAAAGAGTGCTGTAAAGGGTTCGCATCCCCATAATTTGGGGGGAATAGGGGTAACGGGCAATAGCGCCGCAAACACGATTGCACAGCGGGCCGACCTTATTATCGCATTGGGTACACGCCTTTCCGACTTTACTACTTCGTCCCAAACGCTTTTTGCCAAGAAAAAAGTTGTAGCTATAAATGTAGCATCCTTTCACGCTAACAAGATGCGTGCAATTCCCGTTCTTGCCGATATCAAGGCGGGGCTTAGCGCACTAAACGAGCGGCTTGCAGGCTATCAAACACGCTACACTAACGAGATAGCTAGCGCCAAAGCCGAGTGGGATATAGAATATACACGGCTTGCAAATATCGATTATTCCCCCTCTTTTACTCCCGAGGTGGAGGCGGCTGTGCAAGGCACGGTAGAGGCGTTTAGACAGGCTAGCGGCTCATTGCTCACACAGACCAAGGCGCTTGCCATAATAAGGGAGCTAATCCCAAAAGACGCAATAGTTGTATCAGCGGCGGGCAGTTTGCCTGGCTGTATGCAGCGGATGTGGGTGACAGATGCCCCATATTCATATAATATGGAATACGGATACTCTTGCATGGGTTATGAGATAGCAGGCGCTTTTGGCGCAAAACTTGCCTCCCCCGAACAAGAGGTATATGCTTTTGTAGGCGACGGCAGTTATTTAATGCTAAATAGTGAAATGGTGACGGCAGTTCAAGAGAACAAAAAGATAAATATATTGCTGTTTGACAACGGCGGCTTTGGCTGTATTAACAATCTCCAAATGGGCAAGGGAATAAAGAGCCTTGCCACGGAGTTTCGCTATGGAGCTGCCGCCGATACCGAGTTTGTTCCCCTAGATTTTGCCGCTAACGCCCGTGCCTTTGGCT
>JBAZCO010000156.1:0-3261 GCA_041654915.1 Clostridia bacterium
AGCACTGCCCGAGCAATGTGCCGCTCTCAATCTTACAAATATTAATGTCCACTTGCTCACATTAAAAGCAAACCAAACTAGGGAGATGAAGGATATAATTATTGCGGCGGCGCTAGACCCGCATACAGCGGCAGAGCTGTCACTTCAAGATATCAAGGATATGTGCCGTGAACTATATAAAAAGCATCATCAAGGTGGCTGGCTGCCCGAATATAAAGATGAATAGGGCAAGATAACAATATGACCTTGCTTAAAATAAGTGGGGTTGATAATAGGGAGCAAGTCCAAAGCCCTAAAGTTAAAGAGAAGTTTTGGATAATACTAGCTTTTTAGTTGAGGGTTTATACATAAGAAAACAAAAAAGAAAATAACAATATTAATATGCTATTTGGGGCAAAGGAGCGACAAATGTTAGAATTAATTGGCATCAGTAAAGATTATCTGTCGGGAGCAGATGCTGTACATGCACTGAAAAAAGTAAACTTAGCTTTTAGCGACAATGAGTTTACATCGATTTTAGGACCGTCGGGTTGCGGTAAAACTACACTGCTAAATATTGTGGGCGGGCTTGACCGCTACACCGGCGGCGACCTTATCATAGAGGGGAAGTCAACCAAACATTTTTTGGATGCCGACTGGGATGCCTATCGCAACAAACGCATAGGATTTATCTTTCAAAATTATAACTTAATACCGCATTTAAATGTACTGCAAAATGTAGAGCTAGCCCTCACTCTTGCTGGCATTACCCCCTCGCAAAGAAAGGAGCGTGCAACCAAAGTATTAGAGGAAGTGGGGCTTAGCGACAAGCTAAATAGCAAGCCAAACCAACTTTCCGGCGGACAGATGCAAAGGGTTGCAATAGCCCGTGCGTTGGTAAATAACCCGTCAGTGATACTTGCAGACGAGCCTACGGGGGCGCTAGACAGTACCACAAGTGTGCAAATAATTGAACTTTTGGCAAAAATAGCCGAAAAAAAATTAGTGATAATGGTAACGCACAACTCGGAAATAGCCGAAAAATACAGCACCCGTATAATCAAGTTGTTTGACGGCGAAGTGTCGGGAGATACTCAGCCGTATACACCGCAAGGGCTGTCTAAAGAGGAAGGAGATGCAAAAGAACAAGCGCCCAAACATAAGGCAAGCAAAGCAAATAATATTTTAAAGCGCCTATACGACAAGGGCGCAGAGATTAGGTTTTCGCTATTCAAAAGCAAGAAAAAAGAGCGTACATCAATGTCCTACGCTACGGCGATAGGTCTTAGTTTTCGCAACCTTCTCACGAAAAAAGTTCGGACTTCAATAACTGCGTTTGCAGGCAGTATCGGCATTGTAGGGGTGGGACTAGTGCTAGCTATTTCCAATGGCTTTACCGGATACATAACAGGCTTAGAGCAAGGAGTAATGGGTACTTTGCCCGTTGCCGCCAGTGAGATGTCTATTAGAGCAGAAAATATTTGGTCGTTAAACCCTATGGATATTTTGTCGCCGGATGATGTGGGATTGGAAGCTTTTAGCAAAGATAAGACGATATTATCCAAAGAAACCAGCGCCTCGCAGGACATTATCGAAAATATTAAAGAAATGGTGATATTCAATAACCTTTCTGAGGAATATGTGGACTATGTGTCACAAATGAACCCAAGCTATGGCTCAGTAGAGTATATGCATGCGTTAAAAATGAATTTGATAACTAAGACGCACGACGACGCTTTCTACTTTCCCAAAACTGCCGATATATTTTGGCAACAACTTATGGGCGGAGAGAGCTACATAAAGAAACAGTATGAATTTATTGCAGGCAGATATCCGCAAAATAATTATGAGGCGGTTGTTATCGTAGACAAATATAATCGTTTGGATGAGAAAATTTTATCCGCATTGGGTTTAAACTCAAAATCATCAACTATTGTCGCCAATGACTTATTAACATCCAATATAAAACTAGTATATAATGACGGGTTTTATGTGGAAAAGGGCGGGGTGTACTACGATTTCCCCGATGCGCACAACACTTCCGATGCGGAATACAATATTGAGATGCGCCGTCAGTTGTATAACGATAATACCAAAGCAAAAACGATAACAATCTCGGGTGTGATGCGTATAAAAGAGGGTATGGACTTCGAAATGATGGTGCCGGGCATCGCATATGTGTCGGGGCTGGTGGACGACCTGCTTGTTTTTGAAAAAAATAGCGCCGTTGTACAGGCACAAAGCATATCGGATGTGGATGTCACAACGGGGAAACCCTTTAGTTTGGATATCTCCCAAAACGCAATAATGAGTATGGATATGAACGAGTACTTAAAACTTGCGGCAAAGCTGTTTAATACTCAAGGGGAAAACACAGATTACTTCAAAAAGGCAAAATTGCAAGAGCTAGGCGGCGATGACACACCTAATACGATATATATATATCCGGAAAGCTTTAGGGATAAAACTTTGATAAAAAACTACCTTGACAAGTTTAACGATATGCAAGAGCTAGAGGAAAACAAGGTAATCTATATTGATATGGCGGAAATGGCAACAGGTATGGCAGGCGAGATTATCAATATTATCTCGATAATTCTTGTTGCGTTTGCGGCAATATCGCTTGTTGTGTCATCTGTTATGATAGGGATAATCACATATGTTTCGGTGGTAGAGAGAACAAAAGAGATAGGTGTGTTGCGTAGTATTGGTGCAAGAAAACTAGATATTTCCAATGTTTTTAACGCAGAAACCACTATTATTGGCTTTACCGCTGGGTTGATAGGTGTTGCGGTAACATATTTGCTATCCGTTCCCATAAACTTGATTATCAACCACTATGCGGGACTAGATGCCAACCTTGCCGCACTAAAGCCAGTTAATGCGCTATTGCTAGTAGTGATAAGTGTTGCGCTCACCTTTATAGCAGGGCTATTCCCCGCACGCTTAGCGGCTAAAAAAGACCCCGTTGTAGCGCTCCGCACAGAATAGCAAAAACTAACAATAACCCAAAATATTTTTCTAAAAACGCCGCTCTCAAACAGTGTTTAAAGGCGGCGTTTTTGATTTATTTACAATTATTGTAACAATTTTTAAAATTTAGCGAACTTTTTTGTTGTTTCGAGCCACTTATATAGTAGGAGTATTATTTTGAAAGAATTCTTTTTTAAGAACAACTTGAAAAAAAAGTCAAAATCGATTAAAATGGCGATGTAAGGAGGTAAAGATGTTTAAAAAGATAACTGTTTTTTGTGTGGTATTTTTGTTGTTATTTTTTGTTGT
>JBAZCO010000157.1:0-3205 GCA_041654915.1 Clostridia bacterium
CTTAGACGGGCTAGATTGGTATCTTGAACTAAGAAAGTATGGCGGCTGCAAGCATTCAGGTTTTGGTATGGGCTTTGAGCGATTTATAATATATCTTACGGGAGTTGATAATATAAGAGATGTTATCCCGTTTGCCCGCACTCCAAACAATTGTGAATTTTAAACTTTAAAAGAGAGCATTTCTTGACCTAAAAAAGTATATTAGATAGTGTACCTAAATTATACTCCAAAGAGATAGCCTTGCTCTTCTTTTTTTATTTTACTCCAACTTTATTATTGAAACTACAAAATTATAGAAACTACAAAAAAAGCGGCTGTCAATAAGACAACCGCTTTTTGCATTGTGTTATTTGGGCTTAGCCAATCTTACGCTTGTTGCGGTGTTTGAAGTACAACGCAGAGGCTACAACAAGCAAGGTTACTGCACCCACCGACAGCCACACCCATACAAGGTTTACCTTTTCCTTAATGACAAGCACGGTTGTGTATGAGGCAGAGTCAAAGTTCTCGTTGCCGCTATATACAATGTTCAATGTGTAGCGTCCTGACTTTGTGGGCAGGTATTCAAAGACTTCGCCGTCGGCGCTGGTAAAGAATATGCTTGGGCTATTGGTAAGCAATTGTCCGCCCGTATCGGTTATTGTTGCAGTTATGCTTTGCGGAGCATCTAGGTATTGGGTTAGCGCACCTTGCAAGTCCACTATAGACTTAGATTTGTTAACCGTCAGCCTAATTGTACCGTGGAGTATGTCAAAGTTTTCTATATCCGCAGGTACAAATGTCCAAGCATAGTCGTGCGTGCCTGTGAGCAATTGCTGACCCTCGTCAAGGGAAATCTGCCCTTCAGATACGCTCGATGTGATTTTGGGAATTGGGTCGCCATAATATAGCGCATGCTCCGGCGGGAAAACTATTAGATTATTGAGGTGAGTACCTCTGGTAATAGTTAGGGTTGCCGATAGTATATCATCGTGGTAGTTGGGTTTGGATACCGTTGCCTTAACCGTGTATACGCCTCTTGAAGTGTATTCGGTGGGGCTGTCATAAACAACGGTTGCGCCGCTTGCAATGGCGGATAGGGTGATGGGATGCGACTCTTTGTTGTATGGCACAGAATAACTTTCAAATATATTCTCTGTCATTCTTGCAGGGACTATGGAGTATTGCATAGACCTTGGATTGGGGAGGATATAGTTCCTTTCGCTCATAATAGCGACGGCTACAAACTCGCCCACATTAAGGTTATCGCCCTCGTACCTAGTGTAGATTGATACTGCATCTCCCGGTATTAGCGAGGATTCGTCAACGGTGATTTCGGGAGTTTTAGGCACGCCATTATATTCGGGATATATAGTGGAGAATTTAATTTGTATTTCTTTAGGTGTGATTGTGTATACAACACTTTCGGATACTATTAGGCGATAGTTGTTGCCAGCGGACAGTGAGCCACGGGTAATTAGATAATCTCCCGAGGCGGCAGAGTTGCCTGCCCTTAGCGAGCCTCTCCACTCATTGCCGGGGATAAGTTCGATTTCATTAAAGGTAATTGTGCCTTCGGCAACGGGATAGCCATCATAAACCTTGCTTTGGTTGGATTGCGGTGTAACATAAATATCCAACGGCAGTATGACCAAAGCGTCAGAAACAGTTTCGGTTTTGGAGCTGTAATTGTCTGCTTGCGCCTCATTGTATCTTACACGCACATCATAGCTGCCTGCATCGGCAGGGGCTTTGGATGTCCAACGGTTAGAACCCAAGTAATACTCAAATGTCCAAGTACCTAGCGGCTCTTGATTACCGTTAGTTATTTTGGGTTCGGGGATTGTGTGTGACTCACCGTCGTAGTCATAGCTGCGTCTATCCACTTCGAATTGCGGTGCGATATTCCTTATGATAAGAACATTGCTAAATATTTTTTCAATACTTGTGTAGTTAGTGCCTTCCTCAGCGGTAAATATCATTTTGACATTGTATGAGCCGCTGTTTATTGGGAAGAAATCGGAGGTCCATATATTATCAATATAATATTGATAGGTTGGGTCACCTATAGGACCTTCGTCATCGTTGGGTTTACCCATAACCCGTCCGCCCGATGCCATAATATTGCTGCCTGTATAGTCATAAGCTTGGGTAGCAAGGAAGAGTTCGGGCTTTGCCTGGCTAATGAATATGCCCCTTTCAAAGAGTTTGACTTCTTGTGAGTAGTTATCGTCCGCCGAAGGCTCATATACAACCTGCACAGAATAGGGGGTGGGGTTTGCGTTACGAGGACCTACGCTAGACCAGTTGCCGTTTACCAAGTACCTATAAGATACTGCGCCCGAAGGTACAGAGCCGCCTTGTATACCTGTTACGCTTGCGCCTGTGACAGAGCGCACTCTGCCGTCAAACTCGTAGCGGTACTCGGGCAGGGAGATGGTGGGGGAAATTCTATTTATAATAACGGCATGTTCAAAGAATCGTTCGGTACTCTTGTAGTTGTCGCCAACAACAGAGGTGTACCTTACTCTTACATTATAGCGGTTTGCATTGCGGAACGGCTCGGTTTCAAAGTTGCCCGACCCAAGCTGATATTCGTAGGTGATGCGTCCTTCTGGTTTACTGCCGCCAGGAATCCCTGTTATCATAGCCTCGTTAGCAGAAACGGGAGAGCCGGAATAGTCAACTGTCTTTACTGTGAGTGAGATGTTGTTGGCAATTTCTGCCTCACGGATAATCACCCTTTCATCAAACACAACGGTGGTGGTGAGATAGTTTTCGGTTTCTTGTGCGGTGTAGGTTACTCTAACATGGTAGCGTCCTGCGTTATACGGACGATTATTGCCCCAATGCCCGTCAATGTAGTATTCGTATGCAAATCTACCTGCTGTTTCGGGTTGGTCGTCGCCCTTGCCGTAAACCTCTGCTTGGGCAGATGCAACTCTGTCGGCAGAAAGACCGTCGGTTGAGGTATAAGTAGTTTCCCTTACGGGTAGGAGCAAGCTCACATTAACCTTATTAATCTCTAGAATATCGGTAAATGTTTGGTTATAACTCTTATAGTTATCTGCTGTGGCAGGCACATATGTTACCCTCACAGAGTAGATGCCCGCATTCCTTGGCGGAGTGCTTAGGAATTCGCCGTCTGCACCAGCATAAGCATAGCTCAAGCTACCCGCAGGCGCAATGCCGTATTCAACCGCTAAGGCATTGGCAGTAACACTGA
>JBAZCO010000158.1:0-3181 GCA_041654915.1 Clostridia bacterium
CTTGAAAGCGCCGCCAATGCGGACGGTATGGTAACGGCAAAGAAAGGGGATACGGATATTTTTATTTATCCACCATATAAACCCAAAGTAATAGATGCGCTTATCACCAACTTTCACCTTCCCGAAAGCACGCTAATTATGCTTGTATCTGCATTTATCGGACGAGAAAATACACTATCTCTTTACAATCTTGCGGTGAGAGAACAGTATAGGTTTTTTAGCTTTGGCGATGCTATGTTGATACTTTGAATAGGAAAAGTTGCTTGTTACAACATAAAGCAAGTTAGAAAAAATACACACACAAGGAAAAAAAGTAATCCAAGGTATATTATGTTTAAGTATGAAATATTAAAAGTTTGCGGGCAGAGCGGCGCAAGAATAGGGCGGTTTACCACACCGCACGGCGAAATTGAAACTCCTGTTTTTATGCCTGTTGGTACTGCGGGAACGGTAAAGGGCTTATCCCCCGAGGAACTAAAAGAGGCAGGCTCACAAATTATTCTTTCCAATACCTATCATTTGCATTTGCGCCCCGGAGAGGAGATAGTAAAAGGGGCGGGCGGCTTGCACAAGTTTATCAATTGGGACAAGCCCATTCTCACCGACAGCGGCGGATTTCAAGTGTTTTCCCTTACCAAACTACGCAAAATTACCGATGAGGGTGTGCATTTTAACAGCCACATAGACGGTAGCAGGCGCTTTATCTCACCCGAAAAGGCTATTGAGATACAACAAGCTTTGGGTAGCGATATTATGATGGCATTTGACGAATGCACGGCAAGCGGTACAGACCGCCGAAAGAGCAAGGAGGCGCTAGACCGTACTTTGCGTTGGCTGGACAGATGTGACAAAAAGGCTACGGGCGAAAAACAAATACTTTTCCCCATAGTACAAGGTAATATGTATGCTGACTTGAGAATAGAGAGCATAGAAAAAACTTTGCCGTATGCAAAATGCGGGTTGGCAATAGGGGGGCTATCTGTTGGAGAGGAAAAACCCGTGATGTACGAGATGTTGGACGCATTAAGACCATATTATCCCAATAATATGCCACGCTATTTAATGGGGGTGGGGAGTGCAGATTGCATAGTAGAGGGGATTGTGCGTGGCATAGATATGTTTGACTGCGTACTGCCCACAAGAGTAGGTAGGAACGGTATGGCAATGACTTTTGAAGGTGATATAACAATAAGGAATGCCCCATATAAAGATGATTATTCTCCCATAGAGGAGGGTTGCGACTGCTACGCTTGCAAAAATTATTCCCGTGCCTATGTGCGCCATTTGATTAATGCGGGCGAAATAATGGGCGGACGGTTGTTATCACTGCATAATATTCGCTTTCTGCACAGGCTAACCGAAAAGATAAAAGATGCTATTCGAGCGGATAGGTTGCTGGACTTTCGCCGTGAAATGCTTGCAAACTACCGCATAAAAGGTGTTACAACTTAGCAGAGGGCTAAAATTTCTAAATATAATTATCCATAAAATGTAAAAATAGTTTGCATACGGTTATAATTTATGATATAGTTAAAAAGATACAAAGAAAAGTATGTCAATTTATTTCAAGGAGATTAATATATGTTTGAAAATCAATATGTTATTTGGATAATTTTTGGGGCGCTATTCGTCTTGATGATAGTTATGACAATCATACCCCAAAGGAAACAAAAAAAGAAAATGCAAGAAATGATGTCTAGCCTTTCAATTGGCGACAAAATTATGACCATTGGCGGTTTTATTGGCACAATAGTGGATATCAACACCGAAAACGATAGGTTCACCATAAATGTTGGCACAGAGGAAGAACCAGTAAAAGTTGTAGTGCTAAAAAACGCTATACGCAACAAAATCTAACCAAATAGTTTAACATACGACAAAATCGCTGCTACAACAAACTTGTAACAGCGGTTTTTTTATGCCTGTTTATTCCAAAATTGTTAGTGCTATTGGGCTATACAATAAGCACTTATTTTTGACAGCATCAAACTTTGTAACAAAACATTTCTTCTTTTTAACAAAACTATTCCTTCTTGAAGTTTACCGCTATTATCCCCGATACTGCGCCTGCGGCTAAACCAGATGCAAAATCAATTAGGCTAAAGCTGTTTGCCTCAAGCCCGCTTTTTAGTATGAGGAACACAAAAACCGAGATTGCGGTATACAAAAGTCCTATTATAGCGCCCTTAATTGCGCCTTTTGATTTATCTTTAATTCCAAGCACACAGCCCAAAAGTATGCTTAGTATCTTTACTACTTGCACAATTGGCAGCACTATCGCATCGCCTATGCCGGTAAATTTTACAATTAGCGCTAAAATTAATACGGCTATCAATGAGGAGATTGCAGCCCATAAAACACCCCTAACTATATCAAAAATTGTGCTTTTATTTATTGGGAGAGATTTTGATTTCATTATAATTACCTCCGATTTAATCATTATAATATATTGGTTGTGATATAAAATTATTACCTTTTCAACAGTTGCATTTTAAGTTAATATTTGTTTTTTGCAAAAAGAACTTGCTAACTTAACCGCTTGAATGTATAATGATTGTGTATTATATTTGTTTAGGAGGATTGATTGTATGAAACATATCAAAACTATTGCCAAAAATACTTTGGTAAAAACACACACTGTCGACTGTGGCGAATGCCAAGCAAGTTGCCAATCTGCTTGCAAAACAAGTTGCACAGTAGGTAACCAAACCTGCCGCCAAGAAGAAAAAGTTAATATCAAAAAAAGAGAAAATATTTAAATAATATTTAACAGATATTCATAAAATTAAGAATAATTTTTAGTGGTACATTTATTTTCATACACTCATAAAGACGAGGAGTTTTTTTTCCTTTGGGATATAGAAAGCGGCAGTTTGCACAATATTAGCTATGTCGCTTTTTTGTGTGCCAAATCACGCTACAACAAGCCGTTTGCGGCAAAAGAGCGAGAGCATTTTGCCGCCCTTGATAAGGAGATTATAAGGGAAGTTTTGGGCGAGTTTGCGTGTCTTGAGGAGCAAGGCATATTAAATGCGCCGCCGCTTATCACTTGTTTTGATAAAAAAGCGGGGGATTTAAAGGCATTGTGCCTGCACATCTCGCACGACTGCAATATGCGTTGTGCTTATTGTTTTGCAGGTGAGGGCAACTATGGTTCTGACAGGGTGAATATGTCGCCCGA
>JBAZCO010000159.1:0-3152 GCA_041654915.1 Clostridia bacterium
AGCGGGGTGTTTACCAACTGCTCGGACGGCATTTGCAAAACTTCAAGCGACAGCACATCTTTTACTATAACTTCGATATTAAATTTAGCGGTTCTGCCGCCGTAGGTTAGCGTCACGGTGGTTGCGCCCGAAGCACGGCTAGTATCTGCCTCTGCCTCTAATCCGGGCAAATCCCTCATCTCAATATATACGGGGTAGCCGTTATCGTAGCGCAAAAAGAGCGTGCCGCCTGTGAGGTCTAATGTGTCGCCAATATAATAAACACGCTTGGTGGGCAGAGTAGATACCTCTAAACCCACAAGCTGCTTTGCCACAACCTTAACTGTGTAGGTGCGGGTATAAATATCTTCGTTATGCGCATAGCGTACAGAAAGCTCCTGTTCGCCCAACCTAAGGGGGTCGTAGCCAAAAATCATATCCCGTGTAACGGGTACAATGCGCTCTGCGCCGCCAACATATGTAAGGAGCATACTAAGCCCGTTGTGAGCAACATCCTGCTCCGCTATGTATTGGGTCTTTACCTTGCTTTGGTCAATTTGCAGTTCTACTTTATCTAGCCTTGGGGCAAGCACGGTGACAGTAAAAGAAGTGGACTTGCCGCCATAATTTACCCGTATAATTTGGTCGCCCAAGGTGTAGGGGTCAAAACTACTCAACATACTTTCGTTAATATCCATTAGTTGGGTAGCATTGCCTTGGTACTTAACTAATATTTGCCCGCCGGCAAGTAAAAGGGTTTCCCCTTGGATATAAACACTGGTGGGTTGGTTTGTTATTTCTATGCTTTCTACATTAGGGTTGGCAGGAGAGCAGCCAATTAGGCTTACGATAGCCGCAAATGTTAGCACGAACAAGAAAATTAACAACCTCTTTTTCATAAAGACCTCCGGATTAGGCTTAGAGAGCGGTATTTAATGGTATAGCTTTTGGGCATACCTATCCCCTTGGCATAATACATATGAAAATTATAACATATTAATATTAATATTACAATATTTAAATTTATTTAATTTAAGATAAAATAGCAAAAATCGAAACTTGCGTCTCGATTTTCAACAAAGTTTCATTATTTGTTTACCTACTTTTCACCTGCCGCTTATTGGTTATAACAGATATCCTGCACATAGGAGATGAGAGCAGTATCATAAATGCCCAATTTTTTCAATAAGGAAAGGGGAGGTATGTGCATATTTTTCTCCACCGCCGCTACAAGAGAAACTAAAAAGTCTGCATTTGGATATGCTAATCCCAACATATTCATAATATAATCGTATGAATATCCTTTCTGCTCATTAATAGTAAGGACCATATCTTTAATTAAGCAATCATCGGCAACGGCAACATCTAAGAGTTGTATGATTTGGTCGTAGGTTTTTTTCTTATCCATAGCAAGCCCCACGGCAACATATAAAAGAATGGTATATTTGTCACGCTGTTTGATGGATAACCCGTCTAACATATAATCAAATGAGTATCCGCCCAACTCGTTTAGGTCGATAATCACCCTGTAAAGCAGCTCGGGAGGAATTGCCTTTTTGTCCAAACACTTGTAGTTGAGCAGCACCTTTTCCAAATTATAGTCAAACTTATCCCGCTCGGGAATATTAAAAAAGTCTTGCGGCAACTGTGACGGACCTGCCTCGTGCAGGCGAACATAATCGCTTTTAACTTGGTTTTTTCCAAATATTTTATATAATGAATGCAAAGAGGATATCCCCTTATCGGGCGACTCTATATAGGAAGTAAATCTATAATCATCAAAGCCCATTGAAAGCCCCGTTGCCGCAGGCTGACTGTGTACGCTAACAATACTGCTTAGTACATCGTTGTAATCGGAAATCTTTTTTATGCGGATTTTTTCTTTAAATACATAGCCGCCCACACCGCCGTATTGCGTGTTGTAGTACTCTGCATACAAGGCGTTAGCCGCCATAAAAAACCGTTTGAGGCTAACCACCGCTTGGTCCCACGATGCCACAACAAAATAAGCTCGGTTATTTATCACAGTATAAGCGTTAATTTCTATGGGTAGCTCTGCTGACGAATTTTTAAAACACTGCACATAGTACGCCTTTGCCATATCGTCAGGAAAGGCAATAGCGGAGGGTTTGCCGTCTACGGAAACACGGTAGAAGTCGGGCTTGTAGGCGTTGTACGCCCCCAAAAAATCTCTCGACTTTTGATACTTGCGGTCTATGGTGACTTTTGCCATAACTAAACATCCTCCCAATTGGGGCATCTATTGCCCAATATAATAACATAATTTATTGTTTTTGTCAATTTTTAATTATCTTTATTCAACCCACGGTATTGCACCCTCGCAATAGAAAGTTTGGTTGCTTTGGCTACAAAAAACCGCATAAATCGGCATTTTTAGCCCTTTAGACTAACTTTGTGCGCCCGCTTTGAATATCGCAAAAAGGTCGTCTTCGGAGAAGGTATCCTTCTCGGATAGGTACAGAGTTTCTTGCTCTATAAATGTGCGGCAAGAGCGCTCTATAACTTGACATACGCTATATGCCGCATCTATACTTTCTCCGCAGCATACCACTCCGTGGTTTGCCATTAGGCAAGCGTTTCTCCCTGTGAGCGCCCGCAGGGTGAAGTCAACAAGTTTTTTTGTGCCCGGCAAAGCGTAGTCGGCAACACGAGCAGCGCCGCCAATAATCTTTTGCATCTCGCCGCTCATTACCGGCATATCCCTGCCCGCTGCCGCTACCGAACTGCAATATCGAGGGTGGCTATGCAGTACCGCATTGGTTTCGGGGCGGCTCAAGTAAATTGCTGCATACAACTTGCTTTCTGATGATGGCTTTATATCGCCCTCATACTCTAAGGTATCTAAATCTACAACCACTAAGTCTTGAGGGGTAAGGGAGGAAAAAGCAAAGCCGCTTGGAGTAACCAACATATAGCGAGCATCTATTCTAGCCGACATACTGCCCCACTTGCCCTCTGCAAGCTTGTTTTCCAACAGCTTTATTCCCGTGTCAACTAAGGCTTGCCTTATATTAGACTCATTCATACTTTAATAACCTCTGACTTTACTGTCGGCTTATTTTGCCTGCAATGCCCTATGTTGTAAGCTAGTCTTATAAACAATGCGTTAAAGTAACTTATCTTAACAGCGCCCCCCAACACGCTTGCGTCAA
>JBAZCO010000160.1:0-2966 GCA_041654915.1 Clostridia bacterium
CGTCATAGACAAGCACTTCGGTATTGTGGGTGATAACAATCTCTTTTGCGCCCCAATCATAAAGAGTGCGAGCGGCTGCGGCACGGTCTTTAATACCGGTGAGAATTTCCGCCTCGGCGGCATCAGTTTTTAAAAAATCGATATATGGCAAAAGCTCCATTTTATCCGCCCAATCCTCAAAATACATTGCTCCGCTTTTCCTGTCTGCGTGGCGCAAAAGCGCTTGCACATCTACTGCCAATTTGCCTCGTTTGGCAAGCTCTTTCATCAATTTGCCGTCAAAATCACCGTAAATCAACCCTGCTAGGTGGTATATTTTAGACTTAACATTGGGGATATCTTTAATCGTGAAAGGGTCGCCCTGCCCAAGACAAGTGCAAGTGCGGCGCTCTTTATCCGCCGTGTGATACTTGTTGCGAATGGAGGTGGACTCAGCAGAGGGTATAAAGTAAATATCCTCTTTAGGGATAGGCAGTTCATCCAAACGGGCGATGTCTTGCTTGTTTAGTTTGGTTATCGCCCCTACGCTATGCCCCAAGGCACGGGCGATAGCGGATGAATATATCACCGCTCCGCCCACCTCAATAATTAAATTATCAAGATAATCAATATTATAATCCAAAGATATATGCCCTATGGTTAGGGTGTCGTAGCTTTTTTGCATACTATCCTCTCAATATGGGGGCTAGCGCCAACAGCATATTGTCTATTTCTTGTTCGGTTATGATGAGCGGGGGAATAAAGCGCAATATGTTTTTCCCGCAAGCATTGAGTACAAAACCTTTTTCTAACATCTCTTGCACCACATCTTTTGCTTGAATAGCGGGGTCTAGGTCTGCACCAATCATAAGTCCTTTGCCAAGCACTTCTTTTACATAGGGGCTATTGATATTTTTGATGCCCGTCTTGAGATGTTCTCCCAAGCGCAGCACATTTTCCATAAAGTTCGGCTTTTTAATTTCTTTAACTACTGCGGCAGAAACAGCCATTGCAAGCGGAGATGCACCAAAAGTAGTGCCGTGGTCGCCCGGGTAGAATGCTTTTGCAACTTCGTCGGTTGCGAGGCAAGCTCCAATGGGGAAACCGCCGCCAATGCCCTTTGCCGCCGTGAGTATATCTGGCTCTACATCAAAATATTCGCAAGCCCAAAACTTGCCTGTTCTGCCGCCGCCCGTCTGCACTTCGTCAAGAATGAGCAGTTGTCCGTTTTTGCGGGTGATATCCCGTGCGGCACGCAAATATTCTTTGGTCGCAGGTCTTACACCGCCTTCACCTTGCACAGGCTCAACCAAAAATGCGCAGACTTCGGGGTCGGAGAGCGCTTTTTCCAAAGCGTCTATATCGTTAAAGGGTACATAAATCCCCAAGCCCTCGGGCAGGGGGGCAAAGGGCAGATTATATTTGGGTTGCCCCGTAAGAGTAACCGCACCAAGGGTTCTGCCGTGGAAAGACTCCAAGGTGCTCACTATCTTGAACTTCTTTTCGCCCTTATTGTAAAAATACTTCCTTGCAAGCTTTAGGGCGCATTCTACAACTTCTGCTCCGCTGCTGCCAAAAAACACCTTGTTAAGGTTAGTTCCCTCAACCAGCAATTTGGCAAGAACGCCACGCTCCTCACTGTAAAAGTAGTTGGATATTACGGTTAGTTTTTTGGCTTGCTCGGCAATGGCGTTTGTAAATATGGGATTGTTATAGCCCAAGCAGTTTACCGCTATTCCCGAAAGGAAATCTGTGTAAGTTTTTCCCTCGCTATCGGTTAGAGTAGAACCCTCGCCCGACACAAATGCGATATCAAAGGGGGCGTAAGTATTAAGAAAATACTTGTCATCTTGTTCCTTGATTCGTTTGAAATTAGTCATTTTGACCTCCTTAAGACTGTATTTGGCAACCCAAAAGGGTGGTTATTTGTATTAAGATAAAAGCTATTGCTAGCCCGCATTTTAGTATTATGCTTTTGTGAACACATTTTTAGTATGTTGTTTTTTTCTAAGCGTACACCACATTTTGCGCAAGCATTAGTATTCCTATCGTTACGGCAAGCAGGGTGAGTTGTATTGGTATGCTCCATTTAAACCATTTGGGATAGTTTACTGTTGTTAGCCCAAGTATTAACAGCAAGCCCGCATTGGTGGGCAGCAACACATTGGCAAAACCGTCCGCATATGCAAAGGCAAGTACCGCTGTTTGGGGGTGTATGCCCACCATACTGCTAAGGTCGAATATTATCGGCATTATCAAAAATGCTTTGGCAGAGCCGCTTGGTATAAATATCTCAAACACGAATATCACAAGATAGATTAGCAATATAGCGGTGTTGGGGTTTTGGCTCTCGATTAGCGTTACCGCTCTATATAATATAGTATCCATAATATCGCCTTCGCTAATTATGTAGCGCACGCCGCCGGCTACTAGTATCATTGCCACGGCGGGCATTAGCGAGAGCATACCTTTTCCAAACAATCGCATTAGTTTTTTGCCACGCACCCCGCATATAACAGATGCGCCCACCCCTGCAATTATGTATACTGCAACAGCAATGTACATTATGTAGTGTGCCAAAGTGTGCCAAAAAATTGCAACAATCGAACACAATACAATAAAGCACATCCAAGCTGCAAACCATTTTAGGGCAAGACCTTTTTGCGGATGAGGTTTGAATGTATCTATATTAAAATTAAACTCTTTTTTTCTAATTAAGTCAAGCTTATATACAGAGGATTTTGCAGGATACTTGTCTATCATTTTGGCATAGGGATAAATAAAGGCAATTAATATTGCATAGGCAAAAACAAAGGTGAGCAGTCTAAGTTCGATTCCCGAAAACAATTCAAGTCCGCCAAGCGTTTGCGCCACTCCTACGGTAAACGGATTTACCACTCCCGCTGCAAAGCCAAAACAACCTGCTAAAATGGATATTCCAAGCCCAACAAGCGCATCCCAACCCATAGCGTAGCACAGCATTACCA
>JBAZCO010000161.1:0-2884 GCA_041654915.1 Clostridia bacterium
ATTAAATCTATCTTTATCGTTTTTAAATCCCGACAGTACATATGCCCCCACAGTAAGCGACCTGCCAAGCGCCGCCGCCGCCAACGGGGATAGACCATGCATATCAATTGCGGTGTTTATTTCCTCTGTGGTATCGATAATCGCTACCCTCGCCTTGCCTCCCAAAACCACGGCTTTAATAATCTTTCCCATTATTTCTTGCCCTTTTTGTGCGGCTTGCCCCCGCCTTTATGCGATTTATTGCCTTTATTTTGAGGCTTGTTACCTTGGTTTTGCGGTTTGTTGCCTTGGTTTTGCGGTTTGTTGCCTTGGTTTTGCGGTTTGCTGCCTTGGTTTTGCGGTTTCTCCTCAGCACTTTGCATAGCATCGCCCGTGCTTTGCGGCTTGCTTTCTGTGTTTTGCTGTTTTTGATGCTGTGCCTTTTTGGGCTCGGACTTCTTGGGTCTTTTGCTTTCCTGCAAGCTCATCTCATATAAGGGTGTGAGTACTTTTTCCGCATTATAATCGGCATAGTTGGCAAATATTAGCATAGCAAAGCAAAGACCTATCATCAAGAAAATTATCGATACAAAAAACACCACCACTCCCGACACGGGTATAAAGTACAATAAGAATGTAGCCATAACAAATATGAAAAAACTAGGCACAATAAAGGCAATGGTTAATATAACCGAATTTTTAATTTTATCTATAATCTTTATATTGTAAGAAACGACCGTTGGCAGTAAATTAACCATAATCAGCGAGGAAATCAGCAATAAAAACACGGCAAATATTAGCATAATATATTCACCCGCTCCTGCCGTACCAGACCAAAGCGCCGCCACAAAAGATATTACAAGGTTACCCGCTCCCGCCAAAATAAAAGCGTATACCGACATAAAAAGCAAACTTTGTTTCCAAAACAACTTAATGCCTCGGAAAAACTCCAATGCCATACGAGGTACTTTGTTGCCAAGCTTATCTTTTTTACAAATAAAATCCTCTCCCCAAACAAGCTTGGTCACTATGTGGTTAACTCCCGCCAATCCAATACTTAAAATAGGCAAACAAAGAGCAATTGCCGTAATAAAGACACGGTAACTTGCAAGCATATTTAGCTTTACATCGGCAAGCGATGCCCCCGCCGATATTCCAAACCCAAAATTAGTTAGCAAATACGGCTTGTCGATACCTAAAATTTGATAGGTAAATGACTCAAAGCCTTGCGTCATAACATAACCTACAACGACAATGAGGGGTAAAGCAAAAATCAAGCAAAGCGCATTTACTAGCGTGAGTTGTGAGTAGTTGGCACGCAAAATATCTATAAACTTTTTTATCCGACCTGCGGGATACGGTTCTTTAGCCGGCTGATTTCTTGCCTCGGGGGCAAGGGTGAGTTTGCGAAGCAAGCTGATGCGGAATGAGTCCTTAGACTGGGTATTTGTTTTTGCCATTTGTTACCTCTTAGGGGAGTTTTTCAAGTTATAGAATAATTATACATTAATTAAACATTTGGCGCAATGATTATTCCTTATAAAAGAATATATAAGGCATTCAATTCGTGTTTTTTGTGAGTTTTCACCTCAAGTAAATCTATTTTCTTGACATAGAATATAAATTTTGTTATCATTTCAACATATATTTAATAAGGAGAACACTTAATGAAGCTCTATAATATTGCTGTAGTAGGCGCAACAGGTATGGTCGGCAACAAGTTTTTACAGGTCTTAGAGGAGCGCAAGCTTCCCGTAAAAGACTACTATCTCTTTGCCTCGGCAAAATCGGCAGGCAAAAGGGTAGACTTTTTAGGCAAAGAACACACCATTATTGAGCTTAAACCCGAAAATATAATCGATAAAAAAATAGATTTTGCAATCTTTTCGGCAGGTGGCAGCGTGTCTTGCGCATATGCAAAAGTTTTTGTAGATAACGGCGCTATTGTAATTGATAACAGCAGTTATTGGCGCACAGACCCCACAGTTCCACTTGTCGTTCCCGAAGTTAACGGCAAGGCTGCGCTAGAGCATAACGGCATAATAGCAAACCCCAATTGCTCCACTATACAAGCGGTGGTGGCACTCAAGCCGCTATATGACAAATACGGCATTAAGCGGGTAATATATAGTACATATCAAGCGGTATCCGGCGCAGGAGTTGCAGGCTATGACGACCTCAAGAACGGCATAGACAACATTCCTCCTGCTAAGTTTTCGTATCCCATATTTGGCAATTTGATACCCCAAATTGATGTTTTCCTGGATAATGGCTACACCAAAGAAGAAGAAAAAATGATTTTTGAAACCAAAAAGATTTTTAACGATTACGATATGAAAGTTACTGCAACCACCGTGCGTGTACCCGTCTTTCACGGGCATAGCGAGAGCGTGAATATTGAGTTTAAAAAGCCCTCTACGCTAGACGGCATTAAAGATGCACTCCGCAGCGGCGAAGGCATTGTAGTAATAGATGACCCCAAAACCTTGCAGTATCCTATGCCCCTTTTTGCCGAGGATAAGGACGAAGTTTTTGTGGGCAGAATTCGCTTAGACGATACAGTAGAGTCAGGTTGCAACCTTTGGGTAGTTGCCGACAATATTAGGAAAGGTGCGGCTACCAACGCCGTACAAATTGTAGAGTATCTAATAGCAAACGCTTAAAGAAATTCAAGCGCTTGCAGACTGCTAAAGTTAACAGCGCTTATTTTTTTTTGAAGCACCTCAACTCACACAAAAAAAGGTGGTATTATGTCAATATTCAAAGGCGCAGCAACCGCATTAATCGCCCCATTCCAAAAGGACCAAATAGACTTTGAAAGTCTGGACAATCTATTGAATTTTCAATTAAAAGGCGGTATAAACGGGTTAATTATCAACGGCACAACAGGTGAGCCTACCACAAT
>JBAZCO010000162.1:0-2825 GCA_041654915.1 Clostridia bacterium
CCTAAAGTATGCTCCTTCGGAGCGTCAGACGGTTATGTTTTCGGCAACTGTGCCATCGCCAATCAAGGCGATAATGAGAGAGTATATGCGCTCTCCCGAGTATATAGAAATCGGGCAGGAAAACTCCACCATAGACGAAATTGAGCAAACCTATATAAGAATCTCTGGCATAGAAAAGCGCTATGCAATAGTGGAGCTGTTTAGGCGGCTCATCCCAAAGCGTGCGATAATTTTTTGCAACACCAAGCGTATGGTAGATATGCTGCTGCCAATAATGAATGAGAGCGGTTTTCACACGCTTGCACTGCACGGCGATATGGCGCAGCCTGAGCGCAAGCGGGTAATGGGAGCGCTCAAGAACCACAAAGCGCAATACCTAATCGCAACCGATGTTGCGGCAAGAGGGATAGATATAGAGGATGTTGAATATATCTTTAATTTTGATATGCCTGCGGATATGGAATATTATATACATCGCATTGGCAGAACGGGTCGTGCGGGAAAGAGCGGCAAAGCAATTTCTTTTATTGGCAATCAAGACGAACTGATATTGCTAAGCGATATTATGACGGCAACCCGCTCCAGCATCACGGAACACGAAATGGCAGAGAGCATAGAAAAATATGCGGAAATGATGATGAGAGAGCGTCCCCGTGGTTTCTCTAGCCCCCGTGATAAAAACCGCCCACGCAACCCTCGCCCCAATAAGTCTTACCCTCCACGCCGCAAAAAGCAATAACAAAACCGCACTCTTATTAAAAGGCTGTATTTTTTTATTAAAATTTTGTCAACGACTTTGTGTTTTTGAAATATTAATTTTTAATATTTACAGTCTTTTTTTGCTTAAATTCAAACACCGCTATTTGTAGCGAGATATGGGGCGCTTTGAGATTATCAAGCCGCTCTCCAATTCTTTTAAAATGATTTCTTTTTCGTCCAAAGTTAGATAACTTCGGGGTGTGCCGCCTTTGGGAAGTGTAACAGAACCCGGGTTTGCCACAATGATGCCGTCTTGCTCTGCTATAAACCCAATGTGGGTATGCCCGTGCAAAAATATATCCCCCACACCCTTTGGCATATTGTGTTGGTCATATATATGTCCGTGGGTAAGAGTGAGTGCAAATATGCCGTAATCTATTGTTATCGTGTCCAAAAACTTAAATTCAGATACCATTTCATCCACTTCGCTATCACAATTGCCACGCACGGCAATTATCTTATCCTTTAGCTTATTAAGCGCATTTGCAAGCTCCATTGGCTGGTAGCCGTTTGGCAAAGCGTTTCTTGGTCCGTGATAATATAGGTCGCCCAGCAATATTAGCTCGTCACCTTTTTCTTTATAAAAGTTATCTATTAGCATTTGCCCGTACTTGAGTGAGCCGTGCAAGTCGGATGCGATAATCAGTTTCATAAATAGCGCTCCTTTGGATTTTTATTTTATTATATCACATTACTCCTATTATATAAAAAGATATCTTTATGCTCTTTATAAAATTTATGCTCTTTATAAAAAACACCCCGCCGTGAAAAACAGCGGGGCATTTGCTTTGTTTATATTACTAGCCTTTTGGGGCTAAAGTTTATATTTCCTCTCCGTAGTAGGCTTTTTTGTAGATTTCTACTATCTCCTCTACCAAAGGATACCTTGGGTTTGCTCCCGTACATTGGTCATCGTGCGCCCTTTCGGAAAGCTCTTGTATCTTGGACATAAACAGTGTTTCGTCCACTCCGCATTCCTTTATAGAAAGCGGCATATTTAGGTCTTTCATCAACTGCCGCACTGCGCCAATCAAGCGGCTGATGAGCGTCTTGTCGTCCTTGCCTTCCATACCGATAAAGCGGGCAACCTTGGCATACTTCTTATCTGCAATAAAGCTCTCGTACTTGGGGAATGCGGCAAACTTAGTGGGTTTTTGCGCATTGTAAGCAATGATGTAAGGGAGAATTACCGCATTGGCTCTGCCGTGAGATATATTGTATTCTCCGCCCAACTTGTGCGCCATACTATGGTTTAGCCCAAGGAAAGCGTTGGAAAATGCCATACCTGCAATACAAGAGGCGTTGTGCATTTTTTCCCTTGCAAGGAAGTCGTGTGCGCCGTTATCGTAGGCGCTCTTTAGATATTCAAACACCATACTTATCGCTTGCAGTGCAAGTCCGTCCGTGTAGTCGTTTGCCATATTGGACACATATGCCTCAAGTGCGTGGGTCAAGACATCCATACCCGTATCGGCGGTTGCGTTTTTGGGAAGAGTCATAACAAATTGTGGGTCAATAATAGCGACATCGGGGCGCAAGGCATAGTCGGCAAGAGGGTACTTGATATTGCCGTTCTTTTTGTCGGTGATAACCGAGAAAGCGGTAACTTCACTGCCCGTTCCCGAAGTGGTGGGAATGGCAACAAACTGTGCCTTTGTGCCTAGTTTGGGGAACTTAACTACCCTCTTTCGGATATCCATAAACTTCTGTTTTAGCCCGTCAAAGGTTGCATCGGGATGCTCATAAAAGAGCCACATACCCTTTGCCGCATCTATGGCAGAGCCGCCGCCTATTGCGATAATCACATCGGGGGCAAAGGATGCCATTTCGGCAACGCCTTTCATAATTGTATCCACATCGGGGTCTGGCTCAACATCGGCATATATCTTGGAGTGGCAGTACTGTGTTCTCTTCCTAAGATAATACAGCGCCTTGTCCACATACCCTAGTTTGAGCATTGTATGGTCGGTAACGATAAACGCTTTGGAGATGTTCTCCATTTTTTCTAGATATTGAATGCTGTCGTACTCAAAATAGATTTTTGGCGGCACTTTAAACCACTGCAT
>JBAZCO010000163.1:0-2675 GCA_041654915.1 Clostridia bacterium
TCGCAAGATTGGTAAAGGGAACAAGCGCCGCCGCACCAAGCAAATCACCCATAGCGCTCTCCCCTTCTTGCAGCGCTTTTATTGAGTGGATATCCTCTTGGGGGCAAAGCAGCGCATCTAAAATCCGCTCCCGTGCGCATACTAACTCCTCCCGTCCTGCCCCTCTCCCCGACAGCAAGTCCACCGTGTCGGTAAGCGCACCAAATAACTCTGCCACAAGTGTAGAGCGTGAATTTTTAATATGAGTTTTATCAATAACTATGTATTCAGGCTCCTTAGTGCGCAATATATGATGCCCGTTTGCGCAAAATTGATTAAAACAAATTCTTTGCACTCTATCCGGCAACATTATTATAGGCTCTCCCGCCGCATAATATTTTGCCGCATTCAAAGCGGAAAAATTGCCTGCTCCAATAAAAAATCTTGCATATTCCGGCGGCTCACCCTCGCATAGCACAAAGGATATTTCCGCCTCGGACAACGCTCTTTCCGCCTCGGGCGCACTGCCGTAAAGGGCAACTTTGCCGCCCTTGTACTCCTTTAAAATAATTTCTGTTACCGCTCTTTGCGGAGTTGCGGTAAATATTAACTCTGCCATACCACTCTTATTTTAACATTTAAATATAATCTCTTATAGGGATACTCTGTCGCAATAGAGCGGATTTGGTCGGTTATTCTAGTCCTTAGCTTGCTTTTTTTAAGTTTGTGACTCTCCCCGCCCTGCATTGCTCTCATAGAGCGGTTTGGTCGGTTACTCAAAAGCCTTACCTTTTAAGTTATCGGCTCGCTCGGCGTGCATTGTTCCTCCGCCGCTTTAAACTTTTTGTTGAACATCACTTTGAAAAAGTTATCAATAAACGCAACTACGGGAACGCCTAAAATCAGACCCCAAAAGCCAAACAGCCCGCCGCCGACAATCACGGCAAACAGCACCCAAAAGCTGGATATACCCACATATCTTCCCACAACTATCGGGTAGGTGGTTATTTGCTCCAGTTGCTGCAATATGAGGATAATTACCACGAATATTATCGCTTTTTCCGCACTTGCGGTAAAAATAAATATAAAGGCAAGCACCCCTGCTATATATCCGCCAAGCATAGGTATAAGGTTGCCCATACCCATTATTAAAGCGGCGAGGGCGGCATAGGGTATGCGGAATGCGGAAAAAACTAAATAGCATATTCCTCCAAACAGCACCGCCTCCAATGCTTGACCGCCCAAAAAGCGAGAAAACTTATCCGCCGCAAGCGAGAATGCGGCGACCGTCTTGCGTGCCTTTATCTCGCCCAAAAAATATTTGAGTACTTTGGTAAACTCGGCAACAAGTTGCTCCTTGTTGAATATTATCAATATGCCAAACACCACACCCAAAAAGATATTGATTACCGTACGCACAGCGTCGGATAAAAAATCGGCAACAGCGGGGAGCAGGTCGGCAAGATACTCTGCCGCTCCGTCCAAAAGCCGTCCTAAGTTTTCCGCTATCCCTGCAAAAAATGGGGTGTCGCCCATAAGCGCCTTAATACTTTCGGCGCTAAAGTCGGGCAGTTTTTGCCGCAAGGTATCCAAACTTCTCACGACTTCGGGTGAAACAATCAAATAAATTAGTCCAATCAACCCGCCTATCACCGCCAAAGTAATACTTATTGACAACAGTCTTTTTACTTTGCGGACTTTTGGGGAAGATAATATGCTCTTTTCCAACAACTTTACGGGCGCATTTAGCATAAGCGCCACAACCACTCCAATAAAAACAGGATAAATTGTGTTCCCTATACTTTTTAGCAAGTCTAAACCCGCTTGTAAATTGAACAAGAAAAATACAATTATTATCACCGTTGCTGCCCAAAAAAACTTTTTCATAGCAACTGTATTTTGCGTTAATATGTATTCTTTATACTAATTTATCTAGCATACTGCCAAGGTATCTCCCTGCCAAGGTATTTTCCTGCCAAGGTATTTTCCTGCCAAGGTATTTTCCTGCCAAGGTATCTCCCTGCCAAGGTATTTTCCTGCCAAGGTATCTCCCTGCCAAGGTATTTTCCTGCCAAGGTATCTCCTTGCCAAGGTATCTCCCAAGTTTTGTAAGCTGCGTTAAAAATTAAAAACGCAAGTCATTCCAAAATAAAAACCTTTCCGCCTGTTTTGCAAAAACGACAAGCAGAAAGGTTGGTTGCTAACGAAAGCGTAAACCTAGGGGAAACGGGTAATTCCCTCTCAACCATCAGCGGCTTACATCTCCCAAGGGATGGCTAATTTTTTCTCTAGCGTCTATTAGCTTTGGCTGCAAGGCGGAGTTTTTCCCTTAAAGCAATTACACCCCGCAAAAGGGTGAGCCTTTGTTGAAAAAACTCCTGCCTTTGCAAAAGGTTTATTTAAGCCGCTGGCAAGCCTACTATAACCATATAAGCCATTATGCCGACTAATGCGACTACTAAAACTGCTTTGAGTATTTTTGTGACTATTGACATACCGTTATATCCTCCTAACTGATGTTTTGCACATTTATTGCATTGGATTTGAAGTTATTTTGTATGATGAGCAAGTCGCTCTGCACGGGGGTGTAGGTCTTTATTGCCGTGATATTGCCAATAAAGTTATTGCCGTTTATGCTAAGGTCTGCGCTATCTACACGGCATACAATATATACCGCCGTACCCCGTGTGTGGTTG
>JBAZCO010000164.1:0-2626 GCA_041654915.1 Clostridia bacterium
CAAGCAAGTTCTCCGACCGCTACACAACCAATATGCGTAAGGAAAAACGCAAGGGTAAAATATTTGTAGATTGGGTGCGAAACGGCAGGGGCGCAACAAGCGTTGCTCCCTATTCATTGCGGGCAAGAGAGGGCGCAAGGGTGGCTATGCCAATATCGTGGGATGAGCTAGACACAATGCCGCCAGACGGCATAACTATAACAGAAGCGCTTGCCCGCCTAAATGCAAGCGACCCGTGGGAGCAGTTTGCAAACATTAAACAGCGAATCAAGCCCTAAAGCTTGGTATAAGGCTTATACCCCACGCACTCCCATCACTGTTGCCATAATTGCCTTGTGCATATGCAGGCGGTTTTCTGCCTCCTCAAATATCTCGGCGCTGTGCGCCTCAAAAACTTCCGATGTTATCTCCTCGCCCTTGTGGGCAGGCAGGCAATGTTGCACAATTGCATCATCTTTAGCATAACTTAATATCTTATCGTTAACTTGATAATCTTTAAACACTTTTTTGCGTATTTCGGTTTCCTTTTCATCGCCCATAGATACCCAAACATCAGTATAAATGACGTCGGCATTCTTGGCTAGATATGCTATTTCCTCCCCAATTTCAAACCGTCCCGATTCTAGCGCCCATTTGACTATATCAGCATCAGGCTCATAACCTTTGGGGCAGGCTACATTTACCGTCATACCCGCTTTTATACCGCCAACAATTAGCGAATTTGCCACATTATTGCCGTCGCCTATGTAACAAAGCTTTATTCCCTCCAACTTCCCCTTATATTCTTTTATTGTCATAAGGTCTGCAAGCGCTTGTGTGGGGTGACAGTAACTGGTAAGTCCGTTGATAACGGGAATAGATGCAAAGTCGGCAAGCTCCTCAATATCGCTATGCTTTCCCGTTCTTATCATTATTAGGTCAATATATCTAGATAGCGCCCTTGCGGTATCGGCAACGGACTCTCCCCTCCCCAGCTGCATATCGTTAGCGCTAAGGAATATCGCATGCCCGCCAAGTTGTCTAATGCCAACTTCAAAAGATACTCTTGTTCTTGTAGATGCCTTGCTAAAAATCATACCCAAAGTTTTTCCCTTTAGATATGCGTGGGGAATATTGTTTTTTTGCATATATTTCAAGTTGATACCAAAATCAACAAGTCCAATAATTTCCGCATCTGTCAAGTCCTGTAATTTTAAAAAATCTTGCACGGCACTATGCTCCTAAATGTATATTATTCATATATTATACACTAATTATGGAAATGTCAAGCAAAAAATACAATAAAATAAAAGTACGGCTAATTTCGCCGTACTTTTAATAAGCATAATAATTTAGCTTGCTACTGTTACTAGTTATTCCTCGCTGATAATCACATCTATTTCTTGGTAGAACTTTCGCTTTTGAATTTGCAAAATAGCAAGTTGTCTTTTACCTAAAGGATAGATAAATATCAATATGAGCGCAATGGCAAGAAAGAGTACCGCAGGCACAATTGCCGCAATATCGTACATTCCCTCTACTGTTTCTTTGGTTTGTATAACATTTTCGCCTACTTTATAGCCTATCCAAACAAGTGCTTGGGTGGACAGCACGCCCGCTATTGTTTGCCCCAATTTTCTGGTAAAAGAGAAAAAGGAATACGATGTAGCCTCTTCTTTTAGTCCCGTTATTATCATATGGTGGTCTATAACATCATTTACCATTGCCCACACCTCTAGGACAAAGAAAGCTATGCCCGTGCCGCTAACAAAGCATAATGCAAGGAAAACATATGGGCTGCTTGTCTGCAAGGCTAGTATGGTAAAATTAGCGGCCGCCGCTAGCAGCATACCTATTGCGCAAATCTCCTTTTTGCCCACACGAGCGATAATTTTGTTCATAAAAAACATAAGTATTGCCATAGGCGCATAGGTGGAAACCATAATTGCCATATATAACTCGGGTGTGTTGAAATAATAATCTAATAAGTATAAATAGTATGTTTGGGTAAACATTTGCCCCGCAATTAGCAGCATAGATGCAGCACAAATTGCCATAAAAGCACGGTTTTTTAAAAAAGTTGCCATTATTTTTAAGCTTTCACCTTTCTTGGGCTTGGGCTTTTCGGCAAGAACCCCTGTTCTTTCTTTGGTATTGTAGTAACAAAACAGCAACAAACCCACACCCAAAACAGCTATTATAGCAACACCGATTATGAGTATTTCAAAATTCATTTGTTTTTTCTCTGTGCCGTCGGCAAGGGTTACTGTAACATAACAAAGGCTGGCAAGAATCATAGACGGTATGCCGCCAACCCCAGAGCCGGCAGAGCGGAATATTGATAGGGTGGAGCGGTCTTTTTCGTCCGTAGTCATAACCGACGCCAGCGAGCCATAGGGAATATTGACGGCAGTATAGAATATATCGAATAGGAAGTATGTAATATACGCATAAACTAAATAGCCCGCTTGAGATAATCCTGGTATTTTAAAAAACATTAGCACCGAGCTTAATGCAAGCGGAAATGCAAGCCACAAGAGCCAATGGCGATATCGTCCTGTTTTGCGCACCTTGCGGGTGTCCACTATCCGCCCCCAAATCGGGTCATTAATACCGTCCCAAATACGAGCAACCAGAAATAGTATCA
>JBAZCO010000165.1:0-2578 GCA_041654915.1 Clostridia bacterium
TGCCCCTGCGCATTGGGTCTGGCTACCCCTGTTGCAATAATGGTAGGCACAGGCAAGGGGGCGGCAAATGGAATTTTGATTAAGTCTGCCGAGGCGCTGCAAACGGCACACAAGATAGACACGGTTATACTTGATAAAACAGGTACTGTAACAGAGGGTAAGCCTCAAGTTACCGATATTATCACAGCGGGCGGAGTGACGGAGGCGGAGCTGCTTGCGATAGCGGCGGCGATAGAGAAACCCTCGGAGCATCCGCTTGCATCGGCAATTATCAAGCGGGCAGAAGCAGACAACATTGAGATAGGGGAGGTAGAGGGCTTTAAATCAATCACCGGGCGAGGGATAGAGGCAAGTTTGCAAGGCAAGAGGTATTTTGCAGGAAACCCTGCATTGATGGGCGGCAAGGTGACGGACGAATTATCACAAAAATATACTTTGCTTGCCGAAAACGGCAAAACACCTTTATACTTTGCGGATGATGAAAAAGTTATTGGCATAATTGCGGTTATGGATACTGTTAAGCCTACAAGCAAACTTGCAGTAGAGTATCTAAATAAAATGGATATTGAAGTGATTATGCTAACGGGAGATAACAAAAAGACTGCCGAGGCGATAAGAAAAGAGCTAAACATAGGTCGTGTTGTTGCCGAAGTTATGCCAGAGGACAAGGAGCGTGAAGTACGGCTGTTGCAAGAGGCGGGTAAAAAGGTGGCAATGGTGGGGGACGGCATAAATGATTCTCCTGCTTTGGCAAGGGCGGATGTTGGTATTGCAATAGGTGCCGGCACAGATATTGCCATAGAATCGGCAGATATTGTGCTTATGAAGTCGGACTTGTTGGATGTGCCTGCCGCAATTGAGCTTAGCAAGGCATCACTAAAGAACATAAAGCAAAATTTGTTTTGGGCATTCTTTTATAATATTTTGGGGATACCCGTTGCGGCGGGAGTGTTTTTTACTCTAACAGGTTGGAAACTAAGCCCGATGATAGCGGCGGCGGCTATGAGCGTAAGTTCGGTGTTCGTTGTAACTAATGCTTTAAGGTTGCGGTTTTTCAAATCCCGTCACCAAAAAGCGGTAACAAAAGCAAATAAACTATTTAAAAGAGAGGTAAATGTATGAAAAAGGTAATTGAAGTAAAGGGAATGAGTTGCGCCCATTGCCAAACTAATGTAAAAAATGCACTAAATGCCTTGATTGGCGTGGATGCGGAAGTTGATTTAAAAAAGGGTATTGCCGTGGTTACGCTAACGAGAGATGTGCCAGACGAGGAGTTGAAAACAGCGGTTAACAATGCGGGATATACTGCGGTTTCCGTGGTAGAAAAGCAAGGGTTATTTGAAAAATTGAGAGGTAAAAAGTAATGAAGGCAGATAAAGACAAAGTTTTGCGCCGTCTAAAGACGGCAAGAGGGCAAGTGGAAGGTCTAATCAAAATGGTGGAGGATGACCGCTATTGTATAGATATTTCCAACCAAATAATGGCAGTGCAAGCAGTACTTCGTGCTGTTAACGGCGAAGTGCTTAAGGCGCATCTTGAGAATTGCGTAAGAGATGCCGCACGGAACGGAGTGGATAAAATAGACGAGGTAACCGATATTATCAAAAAACTCCTAAAGGGATAGCGCTAACTTAAATATTGCTAAAGAATACTTGTTAAAAGAGCCAAACATATATAATTTGTGGTAGGTCGGCATTAGTCGGTGAACTTTTTTAAACATTACCCCAGCCTTTTGGCGGCTAACTTGCATAAAAGTTTGCATAAATGCTTGCCTTTATGCTATACTCATAAAAAGATATTTTTCGTTTGGTGAGGTGAAAGAGTGATAGATTTTTCCAAGAAAAAAGTATTGTTTTCTTTAGAGGTATTTCCCCCCAAAGACAATTATGGGTTGAATGCGATATATGCATCTATGGGTAGGTTTCGTGCGTTAAATCCAGATTACATAAGTGTTACATATGGAGCGGGAGGCTCTGCTATTGGCAACACCGCAGAGATAGCGTCGGATATCCAAAACAAGTTTGGCATAACCGCCGCAGCACATATGATTTGTATTAGCTCGTCCAAAGCCGCTGTTGATAATGCACTTTTGCAACTCAAGGAATATGGCATAAAAAACATCCTTGCATTAAGGGGCGACAGGCGGGGGGAGGCAACAAGCGGAGATTTTACATATGCCTCGGATTTGATATCTTATATTAAAAAAAGTCACGACTTTGAGGTGTCTGCCGCCTGCTACCCAGAGGGGCATACGGAAAGCCCAAATTTAGAAAACGACCTAAGGGTGATGAAAATTAAGGCAGACTTAGGGGTTTCTCACTTTATTAGCCAACTTTTTTATGATAATGATGATTTTTATAACCTATTAGACGGTGCGGCACGCCTAGGGATAACCACGCCGATAGAGGCGGGCATTATGCCGCTAACCAACCCCAGACAGATATTGCGTATAATTAGCTTGAGCGGGGCAAAAATACCCCCCAAATTAGCAAAAATTGTTTCTCGGTTTGAGCATAGCCCAGAGGCATTTATGAGCGCCGGCATAAACTATGCAGCAGAGCAAATTACCGACCTTTTG
>JBAZCO010000166.1:0-2565 GCA_041654915.1 Clostridia bacterium
AACAAAAACAATATTCCCAGTCCGCTTGCAAGCAAGTCCATAAGTTTTTTTATTATTTTTTTATAAAACACTTTTATATTCCCTCTATTATTTGTTTTATCATATCGGCAACATACATTACTTCGTTGTCGGTCATTTTGGTATCGCTTGGCAAGCATAGCCCACGATTGTATAAGTCGTCGCAAACGCTACCACTTTCTTGAACAGATATGAAATCACAGTTTTTGTAAACAGGTTGAATGTGCATAGGTTTCCATGCGGGGCGTGTTTCAATATTATGCTTGGCAAGTTCGTTTACTATATCCATAGGCTTTACTTTGCACTCTTTGCTAAGTAGGATTGTAGTTAGCCAAAAACTTGGCTGACTGTCCTCTAATCCCGTTGGGAAACTTATATGTTCACAATCAATAAATTGTTGCCTGTAAAGTTTGTTTATTCGCCTTTTTTGTGCCACCCTTGTCGGAAGTACTTTAATTTGCCCTCTGCCTATTCCTGCAGAAATATTGGATAGCCGATAGTTGTAACCCACTTCCTCGTGTTGATACCAAAGACAGCTTTCCCGTGCCTGTGTTGCCCAAAAAAGCATTTTGTTTTTAGCCTTTTCGTCACTTGCCATAGCCATTCCCCCGCCAGAGGTGGTAATGATTTTGTTCCCATTGAAAGAAAGGATGCTAATATCACCAAAGTTTCCTGTTTGCACCCCTCTATAAGTTGCGCCAAGACTTTCGGCGGCATCTTCCAATACAGGTGTGCCGTGCTTTTGGGCAATGGGCAACAATTTGTCGTAATTAGCGGGCTGACCATAAAGATTTACTACTATAATAGCTTTTGGATTAGGATATTTTTTATAAGCTTTTTCCAAAGCTTTGGGACACATATTCCAACTTTCTCTTTCACTGTCGATAAAAACCAATTTTGCACCCAAATATGCAGCGGGATTGCAACTAGCAATAAATGTGAAAGACTGGCAAAATACAATATCGCCAACGCCCACCCCAAAATACTTTAAGCCTAAATGTATTGCGGCTGTTCCGCTGGACAAAGCTAAGGCTTGACTTCGTCCTACAAATTCGCACATTTCTTTTTCAAATTCGTTTACATTCTTGCCAAGAGGAGCTATCCAATTTGCTGCAAAAGCCTCTTCGATATATTTCATTTCCTCGCCTCCCATATGGGGCGAGCTTAGGTAAATTCTTTTATTCACAATTGCATTTTTCCCTTTTTGTTTGGGACATTTTCCAAAATTTGGATATCCACTCAAGTTGTTATTATTATATATTATAAAACAATTTAAAGCAACTATTAATTTCCAGATACTTCCAATGCACAAGTTGGACAACGGAGTGAATATGATGTATTAGCAACTAAAGAATAAGAGGTGTAATTTTATGTACTATAAACAAAAATATGACGATGGTAACTATGGCTCATACCAAGGACATGGCAACGATAATTGTTTTGATGATGTCTTTTTCTTTCCCCAATGCGGTAAGAAAAAACAAGAATCGGATTGTTGCCATAAACCTGAACACCGCCCTGAAAAACCTGCCTGCAATATCTGTGATTTGATTAATTGGAAAGAGTTGTTCAAATGCTGCTGCAACAAACCTAAACCCAAGCCCGAACCCAAAAGGTGCTTTTGTTACAAATGCTGTGAGTGGGACTGCAAGGATTGAGCCTTTAACTTTTTTACCTCCCGCCTTTTTTAAGGCTGGGAGATTACATATTCTTTATTTTTGATTATTTGGAGATTAGTTGCTAAAAAGGCGGTTGCATAATTTTACTAAAACACCCCAAAATATACCCTAACCCCTCTTATTGCTCACCAAATATACAACTTAAATGAAAAATTTGTGCTTATTTCTTTTTTTTATGGTAAAATCCTTGACATATATCCTCACCTGTGATAACTTAGTTATTAATCATTCTTGAAAGGGAAAGGTATTTAGACTTGCTTAATCTCTTAATATCGGTCAGCGTAATTATAATTACCCTAAGCGTTATCGTCCTAATTATTGATAACGCCAATTCTCAATGCGCCGATAAAGTGGTAAGCTAACTTTAAATAAATAAGCAAATTACTTAAAACCTACGGCGAACCCCCCGTAGGTTTTTTATTAACAGAGCAATAAACTTTGCAAATTAAGCAAAAGGAGCAGATTATGAAAAAGATGACAGGCGCAAAAATTATTATAGAAACCCTAATCGAACAGGGCGTGGATACAATATTTGGCTATCCCGGCGGAGCTGTCCTTAGTATCTATGATGAGATTTACTCCGCTTGCGACAGACTCACCCATTATATAAGCTGCCACGAACAGGGCGCAGCCCATGCCGCCGATGCCTATGCAAGAGTGACGGGCAAGACGGGCGTTGTTATTGCGACTTCTGGTCCCGGGGCAACCAACCTAGTAACGGGTATAGCCAATGCCTACCTAGATTCTACCCCTATGGTTGCGATTACAGGCAATGTTGCCCAAAATCTAATCGGGCGGGACAGCTTTCAAGAAGTGGATATTTGCGGTGTAACTATGCCGATAACTAAGCACAATTATATTGTAAAAG
>JBAZCO010000167.1:0-2508 GCA_041654915.1 Clostridia bacterium
TGGAAGGCTGGTGTTCTACCATTGAACTACACCCGCTCGGTTTGCTGATAAACGCTAAATTAGTATATCCAAAAATAAAAAGTTTGTCAAACGATATTAACCTAATTTTATAAACTCTTATAAAAGAGTGCGAATTTTTGGGCTGTCTATATATAGTTTACACAATTTAAAAATTTATTAACGCATTATAAAAAGCGCAAAGCAAAGAACTCACGGTTATTTAGTTTGCGAAAAATATAGAATAGTGGTAACATACTTTTGGGAGATTTGCCTAAAATGACTAAACTAACGCATCAAAGAAAAAAGTTTAAAAAGGTGATAATTATTTTATTGTCTTGTATAGGGATATTGATTATTCTAGCTACGGGAACACTTTACGGTATATTTTTTAATGAAATAAACGCCCTAGTTTCCTTTAAAAAACTTGACGACAGTCTGTTTTTTATGCGCTACAACAACGACTATTTTTTTGATGATTTTTTACAAGAAGGCGCAGCATCCGACAGCGACTTAGCCGCATTTATCATAAAGAAACTTATGCGTGGTGTTGCGGTTGAGCTTGTTGCGCCAGACTTTGCCTGCTCGGTATTTACTGCCGCTACACCGCAAGGTGAGCGCATCTTTGCAAGAAATTATGATTGGGATTACAGCCCTGCATTAATAGTAAAAACTAAGCCCAAAAACGGATATGCGTCCATTTCCACAGTAGACCTTTACACATTGGGATTTAGTATAGACAATGCGCCAAGCTCAATTCAAGACCAATTTCTTTGCCTTGCAGCGCCATATGTCCCTCTAGACGGCGTAAATGAAAAGGGTGTGGCAATAGCGGTAAATATGTTAAACGGCGACCAAATAGCGCAAGAGCGTGGCAAAACCCCTATAACAACCACCACGCTGATTAGATTGGTACTTGACAAAGCAGCAAGCGTAGAGGAGGCAATAACACTCATAGACAACTATGACTTACATGACAGCACAGGCGGACCTTTCCACTTTCAAATTGCCGACAAAAGCGGCAGCAGTGCAATAATAGAATATATTGACAACCAAATGCAGGTGATAAAAGGAGATAGCCCTTACCAACATATGACAAACTTTGCTTTAAGCCTTGAGCCCTCCCCCGAATCTTTTGGTATGGATAGGTTTGCTATCCTCCAACAAGAGCTGCAAGAAAGCAAGGGTATTTTAACCCAAGACGCAGCTATGAACTTACTTAGCAAAGTAGAGATGGGTTGGATGAACCCCGATATAGAAGGCGGCACAGTCTGGTCGGCAGTATACAATCTTAACACACTTTCTGTGCAGTATGCCTTTCAAGGCGAATATAAAAATATATTATCCTTGAAGTTAGATTAAAAAAATCGCTTGGTATCTGTATCTAATTAGCGCCCAAAAAGCAAAAAAACCTTTATTGAATTGCTTGCCAAAGCAAGCTAATTGTGATAATATATCAAAAGCAAATCATTAAACGCAAGGTATGCGCCTTTAGCTCAGCTGGTAGAGCAATTGACTCTTAATCAATGGGTCCGGGGTTCGAGCCCCCGAAGGCGTACCAAAAAACGGATACTGTGGTAAAAACCAAAGCATCCGTTTTTTCTTTTATGCGGTTACTTTTTAAGATAAACTATACTAAACTAAAAATTAAGCTTGGTCTTTAGGTCTGCTAATGCACGGGAGCGGTGGCTGACAAGATTTTTTTCGGCGGGGGTTGCCTCGGCAAAGGTTTTGTTAAGGTCGTTAGAAAGAAAGAGCGGGTCGTAGCCAAAGCCGCTTGCACCTCGCTCTTGGTGCAAAATACACCCATAAGCCCGCCCCTCGGCGGCGATTTCACTCCCATTTGGAAAGTATAAGACTATTGCACACATAAAATATGCACTGCGCTCATTAACACCTTTTAAGCATTTTAACAGCTTTTGATTGTTTTGGGCATCAGTAGATGACTCGCCCGCAAAGCGTGCAGAATAGACGCCGGGAGCGCCCCCTAATGCGCTTACAACAAGCCCCGAATCATCGGCAAGTGCCGCTCGCCCCGTTAGCTGGGCAACAGCCTGTGCCTTTTTTAGCGCATTTTCGTAAAAAGTGCGTCCGTCCTCCTCAACCTCAATATTAAGACCAATATCTTTTAATGATTTAACTACATAAGTGTCTTTTAAGATTTCTCGGATTTCATCTAATTTATGCTTATTATTGGTTGCAACAATAATTTCTTGCATTATTTGTATATCTCTTTTTTGCTTATCGGCTTATTTCTAAACCCTTTTATGAGAGCGCATAACCCCTTGAATGTCTTGCCGTTTAACATATCAATAAGCCCCACACACATATCGTATGATACCAAACCGTCACTCATAGCAAATAGACTGCGCAGCGGCAAGTCCATTGCGCCTTTAATAGTCATCATGCGAGTAACTTCGCTTGCATCTTTGGAAATCACCTTGAGCGCAATTTTCTTTGCGGCAAACCTAAACAGTCTTGCAAAAGCACCATGCCCCAACTCGCCTACAA